>DATEJJ010001043.1:0-18605 GCA_035278125.1 Rugosimonospora sp. | reverse complement strand
TCCCCGCGCCGTACCGTCGATGTCGGGTAGGGCGAGCCGACGGCCACGGTGAGCGCCTCGCGGGCCTCGTCTTCGGTCAGGTTGGTGAGGTCGACGGCGGGGTGGCGCTCCCCGAAGGGGGCGCCCACCCGGACGCTGTCCAGGCGCACGGGCATCAGGAAGCGACCACCGCCGGGGTCGCGCGCGGCGGCCAGGCGCCAGAGTTCGGCGGCGTTGAACGCCTGCACGTACTCCCGCGACAGCAGGGTGATGACCCGGGACACGCTGCTGAGCAGCTTGTCCAGCTCGGCGGGGTCGGTGGGTTCGCTGGAGAAGTCGACCTCACGCAGCACCGGGCGCAGCCCCATGACGCTCAGCTCGGCGGCGACCCAGTCGGCCCAGGTGCGTTCGATCGAGGCGTAGCTGATCAGTACCTCGACCGTGGCGGCCGGCTTGGCCCGCTCGAACTCGGTCAGCCAGCGGCGGCGGACCGCCTCGTCGAGCGGTACCAGCTCCTCGATCTCGCCGTCGGTGACCATCCGGGTCAGCCGTTCGAACGCGGCGAGCAGGGAGTTCTCCTGGTGCGGCCGGTCACCGAAGGCGGCCAGGATCTCCTCGTACGCGAAGAACGGCTTGTACGGGATCTCGATGTCTCCCCAGTACCGGTCGGCGGCGCCGGGCTCGGCCGGTACGAACTCGGCGAAGCGCAGCCGCGCGTAGTCCCGGCCCACCTCCAGCTTGATCTGCTCGGCGTCCTCCACGCGCATCGGTACCGGCAGCATCCGCACCGCGTCGCCGCCGCGCTGGGTCACGATGGCGGCGGCCACCGCGGCGGCGCCGTCGATGCTCTGCTCGTTGAGGGTGAAGCAGTTCACCACGGTGTCGGGCAGGTGGACGGTGCAGATGCTGGCGGTGTCGCTGAGCCCGGTGCGGCTGTCCACGAGGACGTAGTCGTAGTGTTCGCGCATGCTGTCGCGCAGCGCGTGGATGAATGCCGCGCCGCCGAGCCGGTCGTAGAACGAGGACCATTCGAAGGTGCTGACGGCGCGCGAGTACGAGCGGTCCTGCTGGCCGGCGGGGAGCAGGTCGATACCGCCGCCACCGGGGAACTGCCAGGTGAGCGATACCGCCTCCCGCTCCACATCGGCGTACCGGCGGTACCAGTCGGTGTCCTCGGGATCGCCGTGCGGTTCCACCGCGGCCATCGCATAGTCGCGGATCAGGTCGATGACGCCCCGGGAATTACGCAGTTTCTTGTCCAGCAGAAACGGGTGGAAGTACCGGTGCAGGCCCGGCGATTCGAGATCCCAGTCCACGGCGAGTACGCGCTTACCGTTCGTTGCCAGGATCCACGCGACATTCGCCACCGCCATGGTGCGCCCCGTGCCGCCCTTGTACGAGTAGAACGTGATGATGCGGCCGGCGTCTGGCATGTCGTCCCTGCCTCGGTCGTTCTCGTCATGGTCCCTGGAGGATCGGCAGTTCGCGCGCGGGCCCCGGTGGTGGCGTGCGGAACACCTGGCCGGTGACAAACGTGCGGTTGCGCGCGACCTCCAATACCACCTGCAGATCAGCGTCGAACGCGAGGTGGCTGAGCACGCTGGGACGGAACAGCGTGTCACCGTGCGGCGCCCGGTGCGGGAAGAACCCGCGCACCTCGTCGGCGAAGCCCGGCCACTGCGCCTGGGTCTCCACGTCGTCCGGGTTGCTCGGCACCAGGACGGCGGTGGTCGGCTCCTCCCCCAGCTGGTCCCGGCTGCCGCACTCGCTCAGCGCGTCCCGGTGCCCGTGGAGGTGGGTGGACCACACGTCGAGCAGCAGTACGACGATCTGGTTGCGGGCCCGCGCCTCGTCGATCCGGTGGCCGAGCATGCTGATGTCGGCGACCACCGGCGCGAAGCTGCGCCGCTCGGCGATGGCGGCGGCGTACTTCGCGATCGGCGTCGGCATGGTGGGCTGGTACGGCGACCAGTCGACCGGCTGCTCGCCGTAGTACGCGTGGTCGCGCCGCGGCGACGACAGCGGCGGTGCGGCCAGTTGGTCGCGGGATGGTGCGGCCACCACGAAGTGGACGTAGTGGGACTGCGGGCTCAGGGCCGCGGGTGGCGGGCCCACCGGGACGCTGTTGTTGATCGCTTCCGCGGAGGGCGGGAACGCGTTGGGCACCTCGGCGAACGGGGGCAGGGCCTCCAGCGGTGGCAGCGGGTGCGCGTGCGCGGTCTCGACGATCTGGCTGGCCAGTTCGGACACGAACTCCAGGTAGCTGTCCCGCAGCCGCTGCAGCCGTAGCAGCTGGCGCAGGCCCTTGCTGCCGTACTCGTCGGGCAGCGCGTCGCTGGTGTACTGCAATTCCTCCACCACCGGTGGCAGGTAGCGCGGCGGCAGCCAGATCAGCGGCAGCAGGGCCGGCGGCCGGACGCTGTTGGCCTGCTGGTACGCGGCCAGCCGGGCGGCGAACACGGTCCACTCCTTGCCACACGGCTCGCTCAGGAAATAGCGCGGCGAGCAGAGCGCAATGAAGCATCGGGAATCCGACAGTGCCGACATCAACCGGGCCGACCACGCCTCACCCACGCCAATGCTGTGCAAATCCAGGAAGCCGACCTCCTGGTCGTTCCGCAGCCCGGCGTGCGCGCGTACCTCGCTGGACAGGTCTCGGAAAAACTGCTGGATGAAGACGTTGTCGTCGCCGCGGGCGTAGCTCAGGAAGAAGTAGTAAGCCACCCCGCCCCTCCAGCATCCCGGGTGTTACCCGGCGTGGAACCATCGACGCCCGCGCGCGGTCAGCGAATCGCTTCCGACGAGTATATCGGCCGGTTCCGCTGGCGATAGAGGTCAGAATCCACCGCGGTCGGGCGCCCGCCGACCGAGATCAATGACGCGCATTCTGTCCGGCGGAAAGCGGAATCCGACCGTATCCGGCGAAACTTACTGCCAGGCGGCCGGCGCGCGGCGGGACGACAGCGGGCGGGTGGATTCCCAGGAGCGCCGCCAGGACGCGGCCGGCGGGCCGGTGGGCAGCGCCAGCTCGCCGTCGGCCTGCGCGCGCAGCGACTGGTACCAGCCCATCTCCTCCTCCGCCCACTGGCGGGACACCGCCTGGCTGAGCCGCGCGTTGAAGGTACGCGCGCTCTCACCCTCCATTGGGGACAGTGGCGTGCCGTAGCTCACCACCACCCGCGGCCGGCCCGGGATGGGCCAGTTGCGCCCGCGTGGCATCGCCGCGTACGTACCGCGCAGCACCACCGGCACCGCCGGCACCCCTCGCGTCACGCACAACTGCGCGGCGCCCAGCCGCATGGTCGACATCCAGCCGTCCTCGCTGCGCGTGCCCTCCGGGAACAGCAGCAGGCTCCAGCCGCGCGCCAGCAACTGCGGGGCCAGGCTGCGCAGCCGGCGAGACCGGTAGCGCTCCACCGGGAACGCGTTGAACACCAGCGCGGTCACCGCAGCCCGCCAGCGCGCGTCGAAGAAGTAGTCCGCGGCGGCGCCCACCGCGATCCGCTTCGCGTACCGCTCGGGCAGCGAGCCCAGGATCAGCGGGGTGTCCAGGTGGCTGGAGTGGTTGGCGACGAACACGACCGGGCCGGTCAGGTTGTCGAGGTGGTCCCGGCCCTGCACGTCGGGCCGGGTGAGGCTCCAGGTGAGCGGGGTCAGGCCGGCGCGCTGGATGCCGCGGCGCGCGATCCGGGTGGCGGCCATCCGGGCCCAGCCGGTGGGGAACTCGCGCGGCTCCTCGGGCGGCTCGTGCGACACGGCCGAGCGCGGCGTACGGGACCGTCCCCGCCAGTCCCGCCCGGCGAAGAGGACCCGCGCTTCCTTGAGTACACCCATCGTGTGTTACCTCACATCCGCCATCACGAGCGGGGGCGTGTGCAGGTAGCTGATGCTGGGCGAGCGCCCCACCACGTCCTTCGCCATCTCCAGCGCATCGTCCAATGTGGACGCTGCCCGGAAGCCGAGCCGGGCGGCGGTACGCCGGTCCGCGCCGACGAAGATGACCTGCCCCACGTGCTCCAGCGCGTGCGCACCCCAGTACCACATGTACAGCGGGTGCACCCCGTGGTACGCGTAGCTGTTGCGGTACAGGTGGGTGTACCACGGGTCGGTGGCGAACTGCTCCTCGTACTTGGTCTCGATGGCCACCGGGTCGGTGGTCTCCGCGAGTACCTCTTCGAAGAAGTCGATGTAGCTCGGGTGGTGTACCGGGTGGAACTCGTTGCGCATCGGGTGGTAGTAGATGGCCACCCCGCCCGGCCGGACGATCGGTTGTCCTCTGTAGAGGTTGAAGAAGTACCCGAGCCCGAGGCTCATCACCAGGATCGGGTTCATGATGGAGTTCACGTTGTACGGGCAGATGTACGGCACGCCCCACACGCCGATGTCGGCCGGACCGTCCACTTCGGTCAGTTGCTGGCGCAGCACGTGCCGCATGGTCACCGCGTGCACCTCCTCCGGCGCGCCGGCGGTGACCGAGGTGATCCCGTACGGCGCCGAGGTGCGGTGCCAGATCTGCCGGCGCCGGCGCGGCGGGGCCAGGTCGTTGCCCCGCTTGACGGCGAGGTAGGTGGCCTGGTCCTTGAGCGACCACTCCCACTCGCGCTTGTTCAGGAAGCCGGTGGCGCTGGGGAACGTGTCGTTGTTGACCGTGCACTCGATCTGGAAGATCTTCAGGTGCTCCGCGAGTACCCCGGCCATCCGGTCGTACGAGTGGTGCATCGCGGAGTTGGGCGGGTCGTTGAACGAGCGCGAGTGCCGCAGGGTGTGCACGTTGTGGTGGTGCTTGAGGCTGCGGTAGGAGGCGAGCCCGACCGAGACCGACTTGGACCCGCCGCTCATCGCGGTCAGGTTGACGTTGACGTACACGATGAGGTCGCTCTCCGCGGCCCGCCGGTTGATCTCGACGATCTCGCCGTGCTTGGTGGTGCCGATCACGGTGAGGTTGGGCCGGTCCTCGGCGTCGTGGTTGCGCAGGTGCCCCGGGAAGAAGGAGCGGAACACCCGCTCGCCCACGGTGCGCTTCAGCTCGGACGGCGTCATCCGGCGGTGCAGCGCGTTGCCGGCGATCAGCTCCACGTCGTCCACGCCCGCCTCGGCGGCCAGCTCCAGCACCTGCTCGATGACCCGCTGCCGGATGTCCGGGGTGCGCATCGGGGGCAGCGGGATGGACAGGTCGTCGAAGACGATGGTGAGCTTCATCCCCGGGCGCAGCAGCTCGCGCAGCGGCTCGCGACCGACCGGGTTGTCCAGTGCGCGGCGGATCTCGGCGTTCACGTCGCGGATGCCGGGCAGCGACTCGGGCGGGTAGATGACCCGGGTACCCAGCGGGAAGCGCTCCAGCCGGAACCCCTCCCCCTCGTGTACCAGCAGCGCCGGGGTGCGCTCGTCAACTTCCAGAACAAAACCAGGGCGGCTCATGACTATCCTCAATCCTTCGTCGGGTCGAAGGCGACTTTGACGGTACCCAGCCGACCGGCGGCACTGGCGTGACCGATCGCGTCGCGCCAGCGGGACAGCGGGTACACCGCGTCCACGTACCCGTGCAGCGGTGCGGTCTGGGCCAGCGCGAGCGCCTCCGGGAAGTCCCGGCCGCCCGAGGCGTACGCGCCCACCAGGTTCAGCTCCCGGAACCACACCGGGGTCAGGTCCACGCCGGCGTTGGGCATGCCGGACAGCACCACCGTGCCGCCGGCCCGGACCAGCCGCAGCGCGGTGGACAGGCCGGAGCCGCCGGTGCACTCGAACGCCAGCTCCGCGCCGCCGAGCAGGAACTCCTCGCCGCGCTCGGGCCGGGCCAGGAACCCGCCGGCCGCGCGGCGCAGGGCCCGGGCGGCCCGGTCCGTGGAGAAGATCTCGGTGGCGCCCAGCTGCCGGGCGTGCTCCCGCTGGTGCGCGTGCTTGGCGATGACGTAGATCGGGCCGGCCTTGGTGCACTCGCGCAGGGCCAGGATGGTGAGCAGCCCGACGGTACCGGCGCCGACCACCACCACGCCCGCCCCGTCGGGTACCCGGGCCCGGCGTACCGAGTGGATGGCGCAGGCCAGCGGCTCCACCAGTACCGCCTGCCGGGTGTCCAGTGTGGACGGTACGAGGTGCAGCTGGCTCTGGTGCGCCACCAGCATCCGGCTCCAGCCGCCACCGGTGTCCGCGCAGAACCCGGTCTGCAACCCGGCCGCCACGCTGCCCGCGGTGATGTGGTTGCAGCGGCTGTGCTCGCCCGCCGCGCAGTGCTCGCACTCGGGTACCGCCCGCGGGACGCAGCCGAGCACCGGGTCCAGCACCACCCGGCTACCGCGGGGCAGGCCGGGCAGCGCGTCCAGGGTCTCCCCGACCACCTCGTGGCCGGGCGTGAACGGCGTCGACACCAGCGGGGACAGGTACGGCGAGTTGCGGCCGGTGAGCAGGCCCAGGTCGGAGCCGCAGATGCCGGACAGCAGCGGCTTGATCCGGGTCCAGCCCTCGCCGGGCAGGCGCGGGTCGGGCCGGCTCATCAGGCGCAGCGGCGACATGTTGGCGGCGATCACCCCGGCCGCCCGGCCACCCAGCGGGGTGCTGGTCGCGCCGCGCCCCAGCATGTACCGCGAGATGGAACGGTAGTACTCCAGCGTCAGGATCATTCGCGCACCGTCTCCCCCAGGGCGTCACCGGCCGGCATGGTGTGCGAGGTCCAGTTCGCGACCGGCCAGTGCCGGGACCGGGCGTGCCGGTACAGGTGCGGGTCGGGGTTCACCGCGACCGGGTGGCCCACGGATTCGAGCAGCGGCCGGTCCGAGTAGCTGTCCCCGTACCCGTACGAGCGGGTCAGGTCCAGCCCGGTCGACCCCGCGTACCGGCGCAGCCAGGCGGCGCGCGCCTCGCCGACCAGGGGCGGGGTGTCCAGGTAGCCGGAGTAGACACCCTCGCGCACGTGCAGCCGGCTCGCCACCACCTCGTCGAACAGGATCGCCAGCGGCTGGACGAGCACGTCGACCGTGCCGGTGATGAGCACGGTGCGGTGCCCGGCCTCGCGGTGCCGGCGTACCCGCCGGATCGCCTCCGGATGGGCGCGGCGCAGCAGCGCGTCCCCGAGCCGCTCGTTGACCAGCCGGTGCAGGGCGCCCTCCTCGGCGCCGGCGTACCGCCGGACGAAGGTGCGCAGGAACTCGCCCCGGTCCCGCCGCTCGGCCATCAGGTACCGCGGCAGCCGGCGGGCCAGGTCGGCCAGTTCGCCCGGCCACTGGCCGCGGGGCAGGTCGGCCAGGCGCGCCCACAGGTACGCCTCGATGACGTTGGAGGCGACCAGGGTGCCCTCCAGGTCGAACACCGCGGCCACCGTGCCGTCGCGGGCCTCGGACAGCGGCGGCAGCGCGCCGGCCAGCGTCCGCCTGCCCGCGGTCGCCTTGCGCATGGTCACCGTGATCGCCGGGCAGTGGATCTTCTGGATGTACTCCGGCCAGTCGATCACCGCCGCGTCGAAGCCGTGCTCCGCCTGCCGCTGCACCGGGAGCGACCGGTGCAGCGCGAGCAGTTTGGCGTCGGTGTAGATCACCTCGGCCTCGGTGTAGACCCCGTAGAGATCCGCGTACCGCCGCAGGAACTCCAGCTTGTCCTGCTCCTTGCGCAGGTCGCTCTGCCAGCGCCGGGTGCGCTGGTTGGCCGGCGCGGACAGCAGCGCCCGCTCGGCCAGGGTCAGCGCCCGTTCGCCGGTGCGCAGCAGCCGCTCCACCCCGCGCGCACCCGGGAAGGTCCAGGTCGGCGGCTTGATCTGGCCCCGGCCGCCGTCCGGCATGGGGTGGTCGGTGAAGTACGCCTTGAGGTTCTCGTACATGCCGCGGAAGGTGAGCGGGTTCCGGGAGCCCGAGCCGACGTGGTAGTAGGCCGGCTCGGTCGCGGGCGGCGGTGCCGCGGCCACCCCCAGGCAGGCATTGACCACGATATCCACCGGAATCACGTCCAGGACTCCGTCCGGCAGGCCGGGGAACTCGGGCAGGATGCCGCGGCCATAGGCCAGGATGAGCGGGTCGGCCATCTTGAAACCATCAAGCCATCCCGGGTACGGGTGGGACAGCGCGCTCTCCACGATGGCCGGCCGCACCACCGACAGCGGCAGCGAGCCGGTGAGCAGTTCCTCGGCGACCCGCTCCCCCAGCGCCTTGGTGAACGTGTACACGTCGGGCCAGCCCAGGCTCTGCGCGCGCAGCCGGCCGTAGTCGATCAGCCGGTCGGTGACCCACTCGCGGCGCGCCTCCTCGGCCGCCTTCGCGGCGGACTGCGGTCCGGACTTGCCGTGCTCCCGGCGCGCCTTGGACAGCGCCTTGGACAGTGCCTCCGGCCGGCGCGAGTCGCGCTCCACCTCGGCCCGCGCGTCCATCGCGGCGGCCAGTTCGGTACGCCAGTCCGCGCTGTGGTCCAGCGCCACCTCCGGTACCACGCCCTTGCGCGCGCCGGCCACGTACGCGGTGGACACGTGCACCACGTGCGGCGTACCGCCCGCGGCACGTACCCCCTCGTAGAGGTCGACCACGCCGCGCACGTTGGTACGGAACGCGTCGTCGATGGGCGGGTCGAAGGAGACCGTGGAAGCCGCGTGGAGTACGGCCGTGAGGTCGTCGGGGAACCCGACCCCCTCTGCGGCACCCAGCTCGGCGCCGATGACGCGGACCCGCTCGGCCACGGCGGCGGCCGCCGCGTCCGCGCCGACCCGGTCGCGCCAGCGCGCGAAGACCGGCTTGCGCATCAGGCCGGCCAGCCGGTCGGCGCCGGTCGAGCTGCCGCGACCGCGGATCACCAGGCTGACCCGGGTGGTCGGGTAGCTTTCCAGTAACCGCCCGAGCAGGGCCTGGCCGAGGAAACCGGTGGCGCCGGTGAGCAGGACATGGCCACCGTCCAGCGGCTGTGGCGCCTCACCCACGTGCTGACCTCCCGATCCCCGATGTTCGAACACCGTAACCTGCCGCCGCGACGGCGCGACAGCAGCCCCCGTCCGCACCGGCGTTCAGCTAGCACACAGCTCCGCCAAAGGAAGGACTGAGATTCTTACGGGAAGGTGAAACCCGGACCCGGCTTGCCGGTGTCACACGATCACGGCGGCGGCGGTGCGGGAGGAGCGGCGGACTATGACGGCGGTCACTGCGCGGCAGGTGTCCGGCCGGCACGCGTCCGTTCCGCCCCCGCCGGTGCGGCGGCGCGGCTGGTGGCCGGACCTGCTCGGCGCGGTCACCTGGCTCAGCATGCTGGTGGTGGTCGCACTCTGGGTGGGCCACCACGGTGTGCAGGACCTGGGCTCGCTGGGCTCGGAGCTGACCTCGGTCGGCCGGCTCACCGGCCTGGTCGCCGCCGACCTGCTGCTCATCCAGGTGTTCCTGATGGCCCGGGTACCGGTGGTGGAGCGCACGTACGGCCAGGACCGGCTGGCGCGCTGGCACCGGGTGGTCGGCTTCACCTCCGTCAACCTGATGCTGGCGCACATCGCCTTCGTGCTGCTCGGGTACACCGTCACCGCGCGTACCGGACTGCTCTCGGAGACGTGGGACGTGATCACCACGTACCCGGGCATGCTGCTGGCCACCGGGGGTACCGCCGCGCTGGTGCTGGTCGTGGTGACCTCGCTGCGCGCGGCCCGGCGCCGGCTGCGGTACGAGTCGTGGCACCTGCTCCACCTGTACGCGTACCTGGGTGTGGGGCTGGCCCTGCCGCACGAGCTGTGGACGGGTACCGAGTTCGTCTCCTCGCCGGCGGCCACCGTGTACTGGTGGACCGCGTACGGGGTGGCCGCCGGGAGCGTACTGGTGTTCCGGCTCGGCCTGCCGGCCTGGCGCAGCCTGCGGCACCGGATCCGGGTGCACGGCGTGGTGCCGGAGGCGCCCGGGGTCTGGTCGGTGTACCTGGCCGGGCGGCGGCTGGACCGGCTGCCGGTACGCGCCGGCCAGTTCCTGAACTGGCGCTTCCTCGCCGGACCGGGCTGGACCCGGGCGCACCCGTACTCGCTGTCGGCCCGGCCGCCTTCGGCGACGCTTGCGAGCCGGAGCCCGGTGACGTTCGGGAGACCGGACATGCTGCGCATCACGGTCAAGGAGCTGGGCGACGAGAGCCGGCTGGTGTCCCGGCTGCGGCCGGGTACCCGGGTGCTGATCGAGGGACCGTACGGCGGGATGACCGGTGCGGCCCGGCGTACCCCCCGGATGACCCTCCTGGCCTGCGGGATCGGGATCACCCCGCTCCGCGCGCTGCTGGAGGAGCAGGCGTACGCGCCGGGCGAGGCGACCCTGCTGTACCGCGCGCGCAGCGCGGACGACCTGGCGCTGCGCGGCGAGCTTGAGGCGATCGCGGCGCACCGCGGGGTGCGGGTCGGCTACCTGCTCGGGCCGCGCGGCGCTCATGGGTCATGGCTACCAGAGGGGTACGACAGGGGCGACCGGGCGCTGCGGCGGATGGTGCCGGACATCGCCGCGCACGACGTGTTCATCTGCGGCCCGGACGAGTGGATGTCGGCCGCGGCCGAGTCGGTACGGCGTGCCGGGGTACCCGACGCGCAGCTCCACATCGAGCACTTCAGCTGGTAGGAAGGTAGGACACGATGCGCCGGATCACGCTGTGGCTGGTGTCCACGGTGACCGTGGTGGTACTGCTGTTCAGCTACCGCACCAGCCTGAGCGGAGCGTCGGCGTCCACCGCGACCCGCGACACCGGTGCGGCGAACGCGCCCGGTGTGGTGAGCGGCGGCGGCGCCACCCCGGCCCCGGCCGCGAGCTCCGGTTCTGCAGGGTCATCGGGTTCGTCGGGCTCCAACTCCGCCAGCAAGACGACCGTGGTGAACGGCAGCGTGGCGCAGACCCGGTGGGGGCCGGTGCAGGTGCAGGTCACCATCGCCAGCGGGAAGATCACCGACGTGGTGGCGCTGCAGGTACCCAACGGCAACCGGCGGGACGACGAGATCAACTCGTTCGCGGTACCGATGCTGCACGACGAGGTGCTGCAGGCGCAGAGTGCCAGCATCAACACGGTCAGCGGTGCCACCGTCACCAGCGACGGGTACATCCAGTCACTGCAGGCCGCCCTGGACGCGGCCCACTTCAAGGGCTGACTACCGGCGCGGGGCGGGCCGCGGGCGCGGCCAGGGTACCCCGACGAACAGCAGCAGCAGGAACGCACCCAGGCACGCCAGCGGTACCTTCTGCCGCTCGCGTACCCACAGCACCGGCAGCCCGATCTTCGGTATCCGCAGCCGCGCCTGCCCCACCAGCGCCTCCGGTCGCAGGTGCGTGCTGTCCGCGGACTTGCTCGCGTCCCCCTTGGTGATGATCCGGCCGCGCGCGTCCCAGCCGACCAGCCGGTGCAGCAGCAGCGATCCCGGGTGCGTCGGGTCGGCGACCAGCAGCACCGTACCCTTGGCCAGCCGGCTCGCGTCCGCGGCGTGCAGCGGCGCCGCGATGATCATGTCACCCGGCTGTACCGCCGGCGCCATGGACCCGCTCATCACCACGGTCGTGTGCCAGCCGAACGCGTCCGGCACCAGTGATGTCAGTAGCAGCCCGCCGAGCACGGCCAGCACCAGCGTGCGTACCGGTCGGAGCAGGAACCCCATACCGGCTAGGTCGGCGCACCGGCCGCCCACCTGAGCCGATCAGATCCGACCAAGCGCGGCAAGGTCCGGTCGATGGGAGACTCAAGAGTCGAAACCGAGGCCGAGGCGGTCGAGACCGCGGAGCCAGAGGTTGCGGCGGCCGCCGTCCCGGTCGGCCTGGGCGATCGACCAGCGGGTGAGCTGGATGACGCCGGAACGCAGCGGCTCCGGCGGGAACGGCACCGGTCTGGTACGCACCAGCTTCAGCGAGGTCAGCTCGGTACGCTGGCCGCCGAGCAGGTCGAGCAGCACCCGCGCGCCGAACCGGGTGGCGCCCACACCCAGCCCGGTGTACCCGGCCGCGTACGCCAGCCGCCCGCCGTACCCGGTGCCGAAGAACGCGCAGAACCGGCTGCACGTGTCGATCACGCCGCCCCACGCATGCGTGAAACGCACCTCGGCCAGTTGCGGGAAGGTCTGCGCGAAGTGCCGGGCCAGCCGGAGGAACGTGGCCGGGCGCTGGTCCCGTTCGGCGGTGATCCGGCCGCCGTTGTAGTAGACCGCGTCGTACCCGCCCCACAGGATCCGGTTGTCCCGGGTGAGCCGGTAGTAGTGGAACTGGTTCGCGGACTCGCCGATCCCCTGCCGCTCCCGCCAGCCGACCGCGTCCAGCCGCGCCGGGCTCAGCGGCTCGGTCACCAGCGCGTAGTCGTACACCGGCACCAGGTACGCGCGCAGCCGGCGCAGCAGCGGCGAGAAGGCGCCGGTACCCAGGGCCACCCGGCGCGCGCTCACCTGCCCGTACGGCGTGCGTACCACGAGCCGGTCGCCGGCGGCGGTGATCCGCTCCGCGCGGCTGCCCTCGTACACCCGCACGCCGAGCCGCTGGCAGGCCCGGGCCAGTCCCCAGGCCAGCCGCGCCGGGTCGACCATGGCGCACCCGTCCCGGTCCCACACGCCACCCAGGAACAGCGGCGAGTCCACCTGCGCCCGTACCGCGTCCCGGTCCAGCAGCTCCACCCGGTACCCGAGCCCCGCCGCGGCCTCGTACTGCTCCCGCAGCCCCGGTACCTGCCAGGGCGCGGTGGCCACGGTCAGGTCCCCGGTCCGCTCGAAGTCGCAGTCGATCCCGTACGCCGCGACCGCCTTGCCGATCTCGTCCAGGTTGGCCCGGCCCAGCCGTTCGAGCGTGGCGATCTCCTCGGGGAACCGTTCCCGCCCGTTGGCCAGGCCGTGGGTGAGGCTGGCGGAGCAGAAGCCGCCGTTGCGCCCGGATGCGGCCCAGCCGACGGTGGCGGCCTCCAGCAGCACCACGTCCCGGTCGGGGTCGCGCTCCTTGGCCAGCAGCGCGGTCCACAGCCCGGTGAACCCGCCGCCGACCACCACCAGGTCGGCGCTGGTCGCCCCGGCCAGCGCCGGCTGCCGCTGCGGTGCCCCGGGCTGATCGAGCCAGTACGGCCGAGGCACCGCCCCCGCCAAGGCCCGCTCCGCTCCGCTGACTGTGTTCATGGCTCGCTCCGCTGCGCGCCCCATGCGACGCCTTCCCTCACCATCCCGAAACCCCGCCTACGGCGGCGGGACGGCTCAGTCCAGGCGCCGCGGCGCTCCGCTCCGCTCACTGTTGACGCCGCCGGGCGAACACGGTGTTGCCCACCGCCAGTAGCACGCCGGCTACGAAGATCAGGGTGCCCATCACGTTCACCTGCGGCGGGATGCCGATCCGGGTGACGCCCCAGATCCACAGCGGGAACGTCGTGTACTGGCCCGAGTTGAAGTAGGTCACCACGAAGTCGTCGATGGACAGGGCGAACGCGAGCAGCGCGCCGGCCATCACACCCGGGAAGATCATCGGCAGTGTGACCAGGCGGAACGTGGCCCAGGCCCCGGCACCCAGGTCGCGTGCGGCCTCCTCGACGAACGGGTCCAGGGTGAGCACCCGGGAGCGGATCACCACGGCGACGAACGACAGCGAGAACATCACGTGCGCGATCAGCACGGTGAGGAAGCCGAACGAGACGCCCAGCGTGACGAAGAAGGTCAGCAGGGACGCGCCCATGATGATCTCCGGCGAGGAGATCGTGGCGAACATGATCAGGTTGGCGGTGCCCTGCCCGCGGAACCGGTACTTGCCCAGCGCCAGGCCGATGAAGGTACCCAGCGCGGTGGAGATCACAGTGGAGATCACCGCCATGACCAGCGACCGGCCGAGCGCCGCGGTGAGGTCCGAGATGTCGAACAGGTGCCGGTACCACTTGAGGGTGAAGCCCTGCCAGGTCTGGTTGAACCGGCCTTTGGGGTTGTTGAAGCCGAAGAGGATCATCACGCCGACCGGCAGCAACAACCAGACAATGATCAGCCAGGTGTACCCGTAGAGCAGCCGGTCCCCCAGCCGCCCCCGCGCCCTGCGGACCGGCGCCTCGGACTCAGCACCCCGCGCCGGCCGGTCGACCACGACTGTCAACTGAGCCGCCTTCCGTTCGCGACTGCGGGGCTCCGCTTCGCTGCACTCCTCGCGCTCACCGGGCGGCCACCTCCAGCACGTCCTCCGTGCCGAGCACCCGGGCGTACGCGAAGATCAGGATCAGCATGATGGCCATCAGCGTGAACGACAACGCGGAGGCCGTGGGGTAGTCCTGCGTGACGAGGTACTGGTTCTGGATGACGTTGCCGATCATCGTGTTCCTGCTGCCGCCGAGCACCGTCGCGTTGACGTAGTCCGAACTGACCGGCACGAACGTGATCACGACGCCGGTGAAGACGCCGGGCAGGGAGAGCGGGAAGATCACCCGCCGGAACGTCTCGAACCGGCTGGCGTACAGGTCGTAGGACGCCTCCACCACGCGCGGGTCCACCCGCTCCAGCGCCACGTAGATGGGCAGCACCATGAACGGCACGTAGTTGTAGACCAGGCCGCCGATGACCGCGACCGGGGTGGCCAGGATGTGGAAGTTGGCCGGCAGCACGTGCCACGCCTTGAGCGGGTGCAGCAGCAGTCCGTCGTCGGCCAGGATGAACTGCCAGGAGATGGTACGCAGCACGAACGACACGAAGAACGGCAGCAGCAGGAGGAACAGGTACACCGACTTGCGGGTACCGCCCTTGAACGCGATCCAGTACGCCACCGGGTACCCGATGAGCGCCTGCGCCACGGTGGCGATCCCGCCGTATTCGAGGGACCGCAGGAACTGCTGGTTGTAGTTGCGGATGCCGTCGAGGTACGTCTGCCAGTGCCAGGTCAGCGCGAACCCGGTGTCCACGGCGCCCTGCTGCAGCGACAGCGAGAGCATCGTGACCATCGGCACCACGAAGAACACGACGAGCCACACGCCACCCGGCAGCACCAGCCAGTACGGCGTCAGCCGCGCGCGCAGCCTGGTCACCGGAGGTCTCCGGTCACGAGGTCACGACGGGGTTGAAGATGGCCTCGTAGTCGTTGCGCTCGGCGGTCGTCTTGAAGGTGCGGTAGTAGTGCAGCTTCGCGTAGTCCTCTTCGGACGGGAACACCAGCGGGCTGCTCGCCACCGTGGTCAGCGTCGTCTTGTCGTCCGGCTTGGTGGCGGCGGCGGCGTCCGACTTGATGATCGCCTGCGCCGACGGTACCGGCGTGATGTAGTTGATGTACTCGGCGATGCTGGCCGCGATCTTCGGGTCGTAGAAGAAGTCCATCAGCGTGATCGCGTCCACCGGGTTGGTCGCGGTGATCGGGATCATCATGTTGTCCGTCCACAGTGAACCCCCCTCTTCGGGTACCACGAACTTCAGGTTGGTACCGTCGGAAAGGTTCTTCTGGAAGATGTCGCCGGACCACGCCATGCAGACGGTGATGTTCCCCTTGCCCAGGTCGTCGATGTAGCCCTGGTCGTAGTACTTGCGCACGATGCCGGCGTCGCGCTGCTGCTTGAGCCTGGCCGCGGCCTGCTGCCAGTCGGCCTTGGTCGACGTCTCCGGCTTGATGCCCAGCGCCAGCATGCCGAAGTTGCCGATCTCCTGGGTGTCCGACATCATGCCGACCTTGCCCTTGTACTGCGGGTCCCACAGGTCGGCGATCTTTGTCGGCGGCGTCGTCACCTTGTCCGGGTTGTACGCGATGCCGGTCGCGCCGGACGCCCACGGGATGCTGTACACGTTGCCGTCGTCGAACGTCTCGTGCTTGTACTTGGCGCCCGCGTTGGCCGCGAAGTTGGGCAGCTTGGTGTGGTCCAGCGGGGCCAGGTAGCCCAACTCCACCAGCTCGCCGAACTGCACGCCATCGGTGACCACCATCAGGTCGTACCCGATGCCCCGGTTCGCGGCCAGCTGCGGCTGGATCTTCGCGAACCACTCGGCGTCGTCCTGGATGACCTCCTGGTAGGTGACCTGGATGCCGGTCTGCTGGGTGAACTTGGCCAGCTCCGGCTTCTTCGGGTCCATGTACAGCGGCCAGTTCGCGAAGTACACGTGGCCGCTCTTGGTCTTGCCGGACCAGTACTGCTCCACGGCGTTGGGGGCGGGCGAGGACTTGGCCGCCGCCTTGCCCTTCACGCCGCACGCCGCGAGGGCCAGCGCCGTGGCGGACAGGCCGCCCGCGCGCAGGATGTCCCGGCGGCCCAGCCGCCGCCCTGTCATCCCCCGCACCAGACTGGCTTGCGTGACTCGCTGACTCATGACACTCCAATCGCATAAGAATGCTGCGGCTCCCAGGAGAGCCAGACGCGGTCGCCGCGGACCGCGATGTCGTCGGCGGAGGAGGCGTTCTGCGTGAAGACCACGACGTCGGCGCCGGTGGAGGTGGTGACGTTGTAGTTGGTGGAGGTACCGAGGTAGACGACCTCGGTGACGGTGCCCGACAGCAGGCTCCCGGCGCCGTCGGCGGGTACCGCGGTGTGCAGGTCGATCTTTTCCGGGCGTACCGTCAGCTCCACGGTCTGGCCCGCCCGCGGGCTGTCCTGGCCGGCGGGCAGCACGATCCGCTCGCCGGCGCCCACCTCGATCACCGCGGCCTGACCGTCCACACTGGACACGACGCCCCCGAGCAGGTTCGAGGTGCCGATGAATCCGGCGACGAACCTGGTACGCGGGTGCTCGTAGATCTCGCGCGGGGTACCGAGGTGCTCGATGACACCGTCGTTCATCACCGCGATACGGTCGGACATCGTCAACGCCTCGCCCTGGTCGTGCGTGACATAGACGAACGTGATACCCACCTCGCGCTGGATGCGCTTGAGCTCCACCTGCATCGCCTGGCGCAGCTTGAGGTCCAGCGCGCCCAGCGGCTCGTCCAGCAGCAGCGCGCTGGGCCGGTTGACCAGTGCCCGGGCCAGCGCGACGCGCTGCTGCTGCCCGCCCGACAGCGCCCGCGGGCGGCGCTTCTCCCGCCCGGACAGGTCGACGATGTCGAGGATCTCGCCCACCCGGCGGGTGATCTCGCCACGGTCGACGGCCTTGCGGCGCAGCCCGAACGCCACGTTCTCGAACACGCTCATGTGCGGGAACAGCGCGTACGACTGGAAGACCATGTTCACGTCGCGCTTGTTCGGCGCTACCCCGGTCACCTCGACACCGGCCAGGTACACCGCGCCCCGGGTGGGCTCCTCGAACCCGGCCACCATCCGCATCGTGGTGGTCTTGCCACAGCCCGACGGCCCCAACATGGAGAAGAACTCACCGGTCGCGATCGCCAGGTCGATGCCCTTGACCGCGGCCACGACCTCGCCGTGCGCGTGGAACTCCTTCGCCACCCCGACCAGCTCGATCGCCGCCAGCCCGGTACCGCCGGCCACCGGCCCACCGGCGGCGGGTCTGTGCTGCGTCTTCGTCTCGGTCATCCCACTGTCTCTCACTCGCCCGTGTAGCTCATCACGTGCTTGATCCGGGTGTAGTCCTCGAACCCGTACCCGGACAGGTCCTTGCCGTACCCCGAGTGCTTGAAACCGCCATGCGGCATCTCCGAGACGAACGGGATGTGCGTGTTGATCCACACCGCCCCGAAGTCCAGCCCCCGCGACATCCGCATGGCCCGTCCATGGTCCGTGGTCCACACGCTGGCGGCCAGCCCGTACCGCACGTCGTTGGCGTACCGGAGCGCCTGCTCCTCGGATTCGAACCGTTGCAGCGTGATCACCGGCCCGAAGATTTCGTCCTGGACCATCTCGTCGTCCTGGCGTAGCCCGTCGACCACGGTCGGTGCGAAGAAGTAGCCCTTGTCCCCGATCCGGCCACCGCCTGCCAGTACCCGTGCGTGTTCCGGTGTCCGGTCCAGGAAGCCCTGTACCCGGGCCAGCTGGTTCGGGTTGTTGACCGGCCCGAAGTCCGCCCCGGTGTCGTCCGGCCCGCCCACCCGGGTTCCCGCGGCCACCTCCACGAGCGCGGCGGTGAAGTCGTCCGCCACCCCGGCACCGACCAGCACCCGGGTCGCGGCGGTGCAGTCCTGTCCCGCGTTGAAGTAACCGGCCCCGGCGATGCCGGCTGCCGCCCGCGCCACGTCCACGTCGTCGAAGACCAGTACCGGCGCCTTCCCGCCCAGCTCCAGGTGTACCCGCTTGAGGTCGGTCGCGGCGGACGCGGCCACCTCCATGCCGGCACGCACCGAGCCCGTGATCGACACCAGCTGCGGGATCTCGTGGGTGACCAGCGCGCGGCCGGTCTCCCGGTCGCCGCAGACCACGTTGAGCACGCCCGGCGGCAGGAACTCGGCGGCGATCTCGGCGAGCAGCAGCGTCGTCACCGGGGTGGTGTCCGACGGCTTGAGCACCACGGTATTGCCCGCGGCCAGCGCCGGCGCGAACTTCCAGACCGCCATCATCATCGGGTAGTTCCACGGCGCGACCTGCGCGCAGACCCCGATCGGCTCGCGCCGCACGTAGGAGGTGTGGCCGCGCAGGTACTCGCCGGCCGCGCGGCCCTCCAGCACCCGCGCGGCGCCGGCGAAGAAGCGCAGCTCGTCCACGAGCGGGGGCAGCTCCTCGGACTGGGTCAGCGCGACCGGTTTGCCGGTGTTGCGGCACTCCGCGGCGACGATCTCCGCGGCCCGCGCCTCCACCGCGTCGGCGATCCGCAGCAGCGCCCGGGCCCGCTCCGCCGGCGGGGCGTCCCGCCACGCGGGGAA
>DATEJJ010001042.1:0-2887 GCA_035278125.1 Rugosimonospora sp. | reverse complement strand
CCGTCGGCGCGTGGCGGGTGCTGCGCGGCGGCGGTGGCGACCGGCCCTGGTGGCGGCGCCTGTACGGGCTGGACGGCCGGCTCGTGCTCGCCGCCGTCACCTCGATCGGGCTGGCCGGTGCGTTCGTCCGCGCCATCCGCGCCGCGGGCGGCTTCACCGTGTACCCCGTGGTGGTCGACTTCTCGCACGTCTCGCAGCTGCCCGCCCGGGCCCGGGGTACCGTCCGGTTGCTGGCCGAGGTCTTCGGCGGGTACCTGCCGGACCGGCACGGCCCGCTCCAGATCGCATTGGGCGTCCTGCACCTGGCCGGCCTGCCGCTGGTGGCGCTCGCGCTGCTGGTCGTCGCGTACCGGGCGGTGCGGCACGGGCTCCTGCCCGGCGGCGCTGACCGGGTCAGCGCGCTGCTGGCGGTCGGTGCGGTGGCCAACCTCGGCGCGTACCTCGTCTCCACGCTCCCGCTGGACATCAACGGCAGCCGCGAGGTGGTCGCCGTGCTGCCGCTGGGCGCCGCGCTCGCCGGCCGCGTCTTCGGCCCGTCGCTGACCCGGATCCGGGTGGGCCGGTACGCGCTCGCGGGGGTGCTCGCCGTGATGTGCGTGGCGTTCACCGCGCAGGCCGTGACCGCACCCGGCCCCGTGGCGCACGCGGTGGGCCAGCAGCAGGCGGACTGGCTGGTCGCCAACGGGTACACCTACGGCCTGGGTACCTACTGGGAGTCCAACAGCATCACGCTCGCCTCGCGCGGCCGGGTACACGTGGCGCCGGTACAGAGTGGCGGGAAGTTCAGCGCGTACCACTGGGAGTCGCGGGCCGGCTGGTACGACCCGAGGCACCACGACGCCCGGTTCCTCCTGCTCGACCTGCGCGCCGTCAGCCCCGCCGACCTCAGCCGGCTCAGCACCCAGTTCGGTCCGCCGGCGCGTACCCGGCAGTTCAGCCGGTACTCCGTCGCGTACCTGTACGACCACAACATCCTGGCCGCTCTCAAGTGATTGGCCGGCAGGTCCGCCGGGTAGAGATCCGGCCCATGGACATGCTCGACTGGGCCGGGATGCTGCTGGTGGTCTGCACCGGCGGCCTGGTCCTCTGGTCCGTCTGGACCGCCGCCACCGACCGCCCCGCCCCCGCTCCCGACGGCGCCGCGCCGACCGAGGATCTTGAAGAGGTCGGGCCGTAGGGCGGGCCGGTGGCGGGCCGCCGCCGCATCAGGCTGAGCCCGGACTCGGGGGCCATTGTGGACAGTCGCGCGGTCGTCCGGTACCGCGCCACATACGGACGGTAGTGCTGCGGCGGCGGAAACGGTCCCGGCCGGGCGGTCCTCCCAGGGCTGTCCACTGTGGATCCGGTGAATGGGATCGCTCCCGGTTTCCCCGAGCCTGACTCGCATTTTCTGGTGCGTGTCCACACTTGCCCCGGCGCGCCGACCCTGGCATGCTCACGCAAACGCCGGGCCGCGTATCCGCACATGACGCCGGTAAATGTAAACACCGATCGCAGGGAGTATGTCCAGCTCGTGAACACCCCGGCCAGCCACCAGGATCCGCAGCTCAGGGCCAGGCTGGACCTGCTGCTGACGTCGTTCACCAGGCGCCTCGCGGGCGTCTCCTGCGCAGTCGCCAGTTCCATCGACGGACTGCCGGTCGCGTATTCCGACAGCATGGCGGCCGAACCCGCCAGTCAGCTTTCCGCCATCATTTCCGGCGTCGTCGGGCTGACCACCGGCGCGGCCGGCGTTCTCACCGCCGGGCGGGTACGCCAGTCGATGGTGGAGATGGACGGCGGCGTGCTGCTCATCATGGCGGTCGGTGAGCGGGCGCTACTCGCCGTAGTCGGTGCGCCGGACTGTGACATCAGCCGCATCGGGTACGAGGCGGCACTGCTCGCGCACCGGGTCGCCGGACTGCTGGAGCCGGACGCCCGGGTCATGCCCCGGTAGCACCGTCCACGGACTGGCGGATCAGGTCCGCGTGGCCGTTGTGCCGCGCGTACTCGCCGATCATGTGGCCGTACAGCATCCGCAGGGACATGACGCCCACGCCACGGAAGCCGGGCAGCGTGGTGTCCAGCGGTACGCCGGCCGCCGCCTGGCGCGCGGTCTCCTGCTCGGCCAGCAGCCGCGCGTAGTCCGCCTCGGCGGTACCCGGGTCGCCGTCCTCGAAGTCGGCGTCGGGGCGCTCGGCGGTCACGTACAGCTGCCCGATCTGCTCGCCGCGCAGCCGGGACCGGAACCAGATCCGCTCCACCTTCGCCATGTGCCGTACCAGCCCGAGCAGTGACAGGTTCGACGGCGGTACCGCGCGTACCGCGAGCTGCTCCGCACTCAGGCCGGCGCACTTGTACAGCAGCGTGGACCGGTGGAAGTCGAGCAGGCCGGGCAGCAGTTCGGTCTCGGGTGCGGTCAACGAGCCGTTCGGACGGGTTACCGAGGGTGCGATCCAGGTCACCGGGTCAGGGTACCGGCAGCTCGCGCGGCACTACCGGTCGGCCGCACAGGCCGGTATGCTCTGCCACGACCGCGCATACCGGCTGTTGAGACGAGGACAACGCCTCCCTCCGGTACCGCGGGGACCGACCCGGAAGGGTCGACGCGGTACTCAAGAAACGGGTGCCGTCACAGCGACACGAGTGTCGTTGCCGCCACGGTTGGCGGGTTCGACGCGGCTTGGTGTGGGAGGAACACCGTGACCGCGACAATGAAGAGTTCAGTCAGCTCCACTGTGGACGATGGGGCCGTGGCGCTGCTGCGGCGGTTGGCGTCGTTGCCGGTGTCGGATGCGTCCCGGGTGGGGGTGCGGGAGGCGGCGATCGAGGCGTGGTTGCCGTTGGCGCGGCATTTGGCGCAGCGGTTCCATGGTCGGGGTGAGCCGGTGGATGATCTGGTGCAGAT
>DATEJJ010001041.1:0-26834 GCA_035278125.1 Rugosimonospora sp. | reverse complement strand
CGGCCGGCCGCGAGCGCCAGCAGTCCCAGCAGGCCCCGTTGCGCGGGCGGCCCCAGATCGATCGAGGTATCGCCGTTCCAGGCCCGTACCGGACCCAACACCTGGATGCGTACCCCTCCACCATCGGCGTTCGGCACCCCCCTGGTACCCGACACCGACCTGATCAACAGAGCCATCTCCGGATCAGCCTCCCCCGCCCGTCGCCGTCCCGGCCGGTCGCCGACCACCCTGCGGATCCTCGCCCTCCCGCCGCGGAGACGACCTGGGTTCCAGTCCGCACCACCATGTACCGGGGGCGCTTAGCGGTTCTTTGGCATTTCTTTGAGACCGCCGGCTCGGGCCCCGGCGGGCACGGCTGACCGGCCCGGCCCGGCACGCCGGGCTACCGGGCACTCACACGGCCTGCGGCCGCTGTAGCGTCAGGACCCGGGTCATGCCGCAAGCCCCCGGGTCCGACATACGTTGATGGTGGCGGGGAGTGGTTACGGCTGGAGCCGGCTCGCCCGCCACCCCGATCCGGACCGGTCGAACCGCAGCCTGCGGTGCAGCCGGTCCGCACTGGCACACCAGAACTCGACGACGGTCGGCGCCAAGCGGTAGCCGACGAACCGGGCCGGCCGGGGAAGTGGGCGATCCAGCGCGGCGAGCCGCGCCGCCTCCGCGCGCAGGCTGTCCGCGTCGACCAGCTGGTCGCTCTGCCGGGAAGCCGTCGACATGGAGTGCAGTGGGGTCGGACGGGCATACCACATGTCGTCGCAGGCCGCCTCGGAAAGGCGCTCGACCGGGCCGGACAGGATGAGCTGCTGGCCGGTCTCCCGCCAGTACAGCAGCCCGGACGCCCACCGGTTGGCCGCCAGTTCGCGCCCCTTCTGGCTGCTGCGGTGCGTGGTGAACACCGCGCCGGAAGGCGTGACGTCGAGGACCGCCACGATCCGGCTGGACGGGCGACCGCGCCGGTCGGCCGTTGCGAGCGCCATGGCCCGCGGCTCCCGCACGCCCTGCCGGGCGGCGTCCGCGAGCCACCGTCGCACCAGGCACATAGGCTCGCCCGGCGGCTCGTCGTACTCGGGGAAGGCCCGGTCGACCTCGCCCGTGAGAGTCTCGAACCTGCTGGTACTCAAGCGAATTCTCCTAAACAACGATGGTGCCGTGGGCCACAACGGAGCCGTACCCACGCACCACGACCGACGACACGCACTCGCCGGCGCCCTGCGCGGTCGCCCGCATCAGGGAGGGCCGGCCGATCTCAACACCCTGGAGGATGTTCACCTGCTGCCCGTACCGGGCGAGGCCGTGGCGCGCGAGATGAACGGCGAGCGGTCCGGCGGCCGAACCGGTCGCGGCATCCTCGACGACGCCGTACGCCGGCGAGAACATCCGTGCCCGCCAGTGGGTACCGGCCGGGGCGAAGCAGTTCGCCGCCATGTCGGGTAGTTCCGCCAGCGCCCGGTGGTCCGGCCTCAGGGCGGACAGGGCCGGTACGGTCGGCAGGCCGACGAACACGTGGCGCGGACCGTTGTGGTACACGTCGACCGGAAGCGTCGACCGCGCGAGCCCGAGTGCCTCCAGCAGCCTGGTGGCGTCCTCGTACGGCTGCCACGTGGGCACCGGCTGTCGCATGTGGACAGTCGTGCCGCCACTGTCCTCGCCGACCTCCATCGGGATCGTCCCGGCGGCCGTCTCAAGGCGCAGCCGCGCCTGTTGCCAGGCGCGGCCCAGGGCGACGGCGGTACCGAGCAGCGGGTGTCCCGCGAACGGGAGTTCGTTCACCGGGGTGAAGATGCGCACCCGGGCGTCGCCGCCACACTGCGGCGGGAGCACGAAGGTCACCTCGGAGAGGTGCATTTCACTGGCTATCGCCTGCATCACGTGAGCGTTCAGGTCGCCGGCGTCGAAGAACACCGCGACCGGATTGCCTTCCAGGGGCCGGCGGGCGAACGCGTCGACCACGGTATACCGGTGCATGCACACTCCCAGGCGGAGACGGAGGGTCTGGTCTCATCCGGGCAGCACGCGTCGGATCGCGCTGGCCAGGATGCGTTCGCCGTCGACGGTGAGCACCGACTCGGCGTGGAACTGCATCGAAACGAAACGGGGACCGCGCAACGCGTGTACCTCTCCGGTGTCCCGGTCCCGGCACACCTCGACCGGCCCCACGCCCGGTACCGTCCGCTGGTCGTCGGCGCTGTGCGCGGCGAACGTGTTGTAGAAGCCCACCCGCTCGGGCGAACCGAACAGGTCGATCTCCTGTTGCGTGCCCTGGTTGGGCACCTCCCGCCGCACCAGCTTCAGCCCGAGCGACAGGCTGAGGATCTGGTGGCTGAGGCAGACCGCGACCAGGGGCTGGCCAGCGGCGAGCAGGCGCCGCAGGAGCGCGCCGATCCGCGCGATCCTGGGGTCGTGTTCAGCGCGCGGGTCACCTGGTCCGGGACCCATCACCACCAGGTCGTGCGCGGCCGGATCAAAAGACTCGTCGAACCGGCGTACGGTCACCGACAGGCCGAGTGACCTGAGCTGGAGCGCGATCATCGCGGTGAAGGTGTCCTCCGCGTCCACGATCAGCGCGCTGCGCCCGGCCAGTTCGGGCACCACCCGGCGGTCCGTGTCGCACGGGCGCAGCCAGAAGTCGGCGATGCCGGTGTTGCGTCGCCGCAGCGCCTCCCGGACGGTCGGATGGGCGCTGAGCGGGCGCTCGGTCGTCGCCTGTGCCGCGCTCAGCAGGCCGGCCGCCTTGGCCCGGGTCTCCGCGACCTCGGTGTCGGGATCGGAGTGGCGCACCAGGGTCGCGCCGACGCCGATGCCGAGCCGGCCGCGGGCGTCGATCTCCGCGGTCCGGATGAGGATGGCCGAGTCGAGCCACCGCTCGCCGTGCTCGTCCCGGCCGATCAACGCGGCCACGCCGCTGTAGTATCCCCGACCCTGCGGCTCGTACCGGTTGATCACCCGGGCCGCACTCTCCACCGGGCTGCCGGTCACCGTGGGCGCGAACATGGTGGCCCGCAGGATCTCGCGTACGTCCCGATCGGTGTCGCCTTCGATGAGGTATTCGGTGTGTGCCAGGCGCGCCATCTCCCGCAGCCGCGGCCCCACCAGGCGGCAGCCGGACGGGCAGATCTGCGCCATCATCTTCAGTTCCTCGTCGACGACCATGTAGAGTTCGTCGGCCTCCTTGCGGTCGGCCAGGAACCGGGTCACCCCGCGCAGCGTGGGGCCGCCCGGCGGGTACCGGTAGGTGCCGCTGATCGGGTTCATCGTCGCTCGGCGGCCGCCGAGCGTGACATGGCGCTCAGGCGTGGCACCCACCAGCGTGCGATCTCCCAGGTGGATGACGAAGGTCCAGTACGCACCCTGTTCGTGTGCGAGCAGGCGGCGGAACAGACCCAACGCCCGGCCCGGCGAGTAGTCCGCGATATCGGCCACGAAGCGTCGCTTGAGGACGAAGTTGGCACCCTCACCCGCGCCGATCTCGGCACTTATGATCTTCTTGACCAGCTCCGCGTAGTCCTCGTCGGCCACGTCGAAATGCTGGTTCAGCAGGCTCGTCGACAGGTCCGGGATCCGGGTGGCGGCCTCGGCGGTGCTGATCCGGTCGTGTGCCGTGACCACCATGGCAAGCAGGGGTGCTCCGTCGTCGGGGGCGGCGAACCCGCGCTCGCGCAGTTGCCGGTACGGCAGCACGACCAGGGTGTCGACCGTCGGGCCGGGTCCCGCGGTCGGATCGGGCAGCGGCACGGCGGCCAGGGATTCGAGCGTGTGGACGTCGCCGACCAGAACGTCGACAGTGTCCGGTCCGGCCGGCCCGGACCGGCGCAGCAGCGCGAAGGCCGGGGGCTGGGTCCGCACGACATGGTCGAGCAGGCGGCCACGGCCGTCCCCGGTCATCGGAACACCTCCGCCACGGGAATCACCATGCCGCAACGCCGCGCCACGTAGGCCAGCGTGAGCCGGTGGTCAGCCTCCGAGAAGTCACCGATCGCGTCGGCGACCAGAAACGGTTGGATGTCCCGGGTGAACGCGTCGATCGCGGTCGCCAGCACGCCGATGTGACCGTAGACGCCGGCCAGGATGAGCTGGTCCCGCCCACTCGACCGCAGATGCCGTAGCAGGCCCGAGCGGGCGAAGGCACTGTACCGCCACTTGGTGAACACCCGATCGTGCTCCTCGGGCGCGACCTCCGGTACCACCGCCCGGTCGGCCGGATCGGTACGCATGCCCGGGCCCCAGAAGTCACGCAGCAGTCCACGTTCCCGTACGCTCATCCGGCCGGGCTGGGCGGTGTAGAGCACGGGTACCCCCAAGGCGACGCAGCGCTTGCGGAGCACGGCCACGTTGTAGACCAGGTCCTGCCGCAGCGGCTCGACCAGCGCCTGCACGAAGTAGTTCTGCATGTCGTGCAGCAGCAGGACAGCGCGCTCAGGCCGTAGCGTCCACCGGGCGACGTTCGCCGGCAGGCTTTCCGGCGCGGGCAGCGGGTACGGGCTGATGGGTGGGATGCCGGACATTGTCCACTCCTCTCCACAGTTCTTGCGGCTCGCCGGGGTCCGGCGTGCCCCAGGCCAGCGCGACCGCCAGTGCCTGGTCGGGATTGAGCCGTGGGTCGCACAGGCTCCGGTGCGGTCCGGTGGACGTACCGGACGCGGACAGGTCCGGCACGCACTCCCCCACGTCGTCCGGCGTGGTTTCCAGGTGCAGGCCGCCGGCCACCCCGCCGGCCGCGGCGACCGCGTGCCGGAAGGTACGGACCTCGCGGACGATGCTCGCCACGGTGCGCGTCTTGCCCCCGTCAGGTGCGCTGATGGTGTTGCCGTGCATCGGGTCGCACAGCCAGATCACCGGATGCCCTGCGGCGCGTACCGCCTCGACCAACCGGGGTAGCCGGTCGGCGATGAGGTCCGCGCCCATCCGGGCGATCAGCGTGAGGCGTCCGGGTTCGCGACCCGGATCGAGCACCCCGCACAGCGCGCGGACCTCGTCGACGGTGATGCCCGGGCCGACCTTGCACGCGACCGGATTCACCACCTCGCTGAGCAGCGCGACGTGCGCGCCGTCCACCTGCCGGGTGCGCTCCCCGATCCACGGCCAGTGGGTGGACGCGAGCCACCGCTGGCCGTCCGGCGCCTCGCGCAGCATCGGCAGTTCGTAGTCCAGGAGCAGCGCCTCGTGGCTGGTCCACACCCGCGGTTCGAGCAGCGGCTCACCCGAGCCGGGCGGGTCGCTCCAGCCGAGATGTTCCATGGCGTCCCGGGCCGCCATGTAGCAGGTGAGGATGCGCAGCGGGTCCGGGCGCCGGCTCTGCGGATCCTGCGCCGGAGCATTGACCATGTGGCCCCGGTAGGCGGGCAGGTCGACGCTGCCCACCCGGTCGAACGGCCGGGACCTCGGTTTCGCGAACTGGCCGGCGATGCGTCCGACCCGCAGGACGGGCTTGTGTTCGGCCAACTTGAGCCGGCCGGCGAGCAGATCGAGCACCGCGGTCTTGCGGCGTACCGGCTGTTCGGCGCATTCGGCCGGATCCTCGGCGCAGTCTCCCGACTGCACCACGGTGACCTCGCCGGCGGCCACCCTGGCGAGCAGGCAACGCAACGCGTACACGTCCTCGACCCGCACCAGCGGCGGGCAGAGCGACAGAATCGCGCGGACCCTCTGCACCTGCGACGGGTCGCTCCACTGTGGCTGTTGCGCTGCCTGCGCCAGCCGGTCCTCGGCGACGAGAATTCCCATCCTGGATCTCCGATGCTGACGGTTGTCGGGCGGCGGGTCAGGTCGGGATCCCGGCGCGCCTGACCGCGGGAACAGAAATGCCGAGGGCACGGAACTGCTCGCAGGGATTCATGAACTCGCGCTGTTGCTTGATCTTCCCGTGCTCGAAGTGGAACGAGTGGAGGAAGTGGTTGCGGTAGTGGCCTTCCCGGTACCCGTCGTAAACGATCTTCCCTTCACCGTCGCACTCCACCCAGAACCGGTCGGGGTCCTGGGTGTCGAAGATCTCGACGTTCGTCCAGGCCCAGTCCGGAAAGCAACGAAGCGACCAGACCGCGTGCGCGGCCAGCCGGTCCCGGCCGCGAATGACGATGGGCTCGCCGCTGTCCGTGGTCCACAGGCCACCGACGCCGTCCTCGGTGAACAACAGATGCCGCTTCAGCCGGTCCTGTCCCCGGGTGTCCATGTACTGGGCGACGACGGCTCTGTTGCGGTCACGCGCAGTTCCAGGCATGATCGACCTCCCTTTGTCGGTTGTCGGTTGTCAGTTGTTGCTTGTTGGTTTCAGCGACCCGCGGCCACCGCGCCGGCCGGCACGGCGCCCATCCGTGTGGATTCCACCGCATCGGCACGGACCACCCGGCCGAACGAGCGGTCGCAGTAGGCGAGCGCGGCCGTGTCACCGGCATGGACCGCCTCGACCCGGCCGATCAGGATGCTGTGGTCGCCCCCGTCCAGGATCTGGTACGTCGAGCAGGCGATCCGGGCCGACGCGCTGGGTATGCCGGGCAGGTTCAGCTCGCAGGGTACGGTGTCGCCCGCGGCGAACCGGTCGACGCCGCGGCGGGCGAAGCGCCGGGCGATGTCCGCGTGTTCCTGGGCGAGCACGTTCACCATGAAGTGGCTCGTCCGGCTGAACGCGTCGTGCGTGCTCGCATTGCGGTCCAGGCAGATCAGGACCAGTGCCGGCCGCAACGACAGCGAGATGAAGGAACTCGCGGTCAGGCCCCAGCGCAGGCCCTGGCTGTCCACCATCGTGAGCACGGTGACCGGAGCCGGCACGCACGCCATCGTGCGGGTGAATTCCTCGACGTCAGCTAACACCGTCAACCCTCCCGGATGAGTGCCTTGCTACGCATCAGAAACTCGGCGAGATAGCCGTCGTGCGGCAGGCCCGGCTCGATCGTGTACGTGGGCTGGTCGCCCAGATAGACGTTGCGGATCGTGGGCTCGGCCACCAGGTCGTCGACGAGCCTGTCGTCGCGGGTCAGCGCGGTCAGCACCAGGGTGTCGCGCAGCGGCCGGATGCCGTCCGCAGTGCTCCACGGCGCGACCCAGACGCAGGGGAACGACAGCTCCACCCCGGTCCGCTGGTCGTCGGGGCGGTCCAGCTGGTACACCGCGGGGCGCAGCGCGGCGCTGCCGTCGCCCAACTCGTCGACGACACGCTCCCACCCGAGCCACGCCTTCGCGTCGCCGGCCCGGCTGCGCAGGTGACCGGCGACGCGCCGGGCCACGCCGGCCGCCTGCACCGGCAGGACCGCCTTGTCGTCCTGCGGCGGCAGGCTGGGCCACATGCTGAACCGCTGCGCGAGCGCCTCAGACAGTGCCGCCGGGTCGCCCTCAACGAAGACCGCAGTGGCGTTGACGCAGCCAGTGCCGCCGTGATGGCCGACCGAGTCGACGATCAGGTCGAGGTGGTCCCGCCAGTCGACGTCGCGGGTGAGCAGGATCTTCGACCGGCCCGGGCCCTGCGCGAGCACGTCGGGTCGGGCGCCGTACTTGCGCACCACGTCCTGGCCACCGTAGACCAGGCCGAGGTCCGCGCCGCGTAGCAGCCCGTCGGCCCGGTCGTGGTCGGTCGGCAGCAACACCACCTGGTCGTCACCGAAGCCGGCCAGGCGCAGGCAGCTGATGAGCCGGTGCGGGGTGAACGGCTCCCTTGTGGACGGACGGATCGCGACCCGGTAGCCCATCGCCAGCGCCTCGGGCCACAGGCTGTGCGTGCCCGGGTGGTTGCCGGCGGCGAGCACGGCGAACACGTCGCCGCGACGGCACCAGACCGCCCGGCCGGTACGCGTGAGCGGATCGCGCCAGTCGGTCACGGCACCGGCCGGGCGCGCGGCCTGCACCGACCGGTACGCGCGGACCAGCCGGGCGGCCACGGCGGTGGTCGACCCGCGTACCACTGAGATGGGCAGGCCACCG
The DNA here is from genome assembly GCA_035278125.1 of Rugosimonospora sp. Lineage (GTDB taxonomy): Bacteria > Actinomycetota > Actinomycetes > Mycobacteriales > Micromonosporaceae > DATEJJ01. The sequence continues at coordinate 18,926 of DATEJJ010001041.1, read as the reverse complement.
ACCCGGCTTACCGCGTGCTGGTACTGCTCGACCGTCTGTCCCGCCACGGTCGCCGTGGCGAACAGCTCCGCCGCCCGGGTGATCAGGTACGCGCGCTCGTCCGGCGGCGCGGGCCGGGCCCGGCGCAGCGCGGCCAGCGAGCGGTCCACCAGAAGCGACGGAGCCATCGTCAACTCGGCCACCGGCCCGCCGGCCACGTCCAGCACGGGCTGGCGCTGCCGGCCACGGAACGGCCCGCTCGCCGCGAGGGCGTCGAGGTGGAGCATCCCGTCCGGCGCCGGCATCAGTAGACCCCTTCGATGACAGCCTCGTTCTCGAAGGTGGCCACCGGTGCGAGGTCGGCGACCGAGTCGCCGACCTGCCCCGGTAGCGGCGGTACCCGCGTCGCGATGTCCCGCTCCAGGTTGTTGGGCAGCAGGAACGACCGGCTGACGTGGCTGACCAGGACCCGGCCACGCTCGCCGTACCCGACCGGCTCCCGTGTCTGCGCATCCACCACCGAGAACGTGATGTGCGGGCTGAACGGGTCGAACACGCACGGGTCGGATGCCGCGAGTCCGGGCCGCTCGACCGCGAAGCCGAGCATCATGGTGCTGCCGTAGATCCCGCACAGCGCGACGTCGGGGAACACCTCGGTCCGCAACAGGTACCGGGCGTCCGGGTCGAGCTGGGTGCCGCCCCACCGGATCGCGTGCACCTTGCGGTTGACCAGTTCCACCAGGTCGTCCCGGCGTGCGAGGCGTTCGAGCACGGGTGGCGTGATGGTCAGTACGCCGATGTCCTGGTCCTGGAGCACGGTGGCCACCTGGTCCACCAGATGGTTCGTGTACGCGTCCACCTCGCTGAAGGCGCCCCGGGCGACCAGTTGCTTCACCCAGCGCGGGTCCAGGTCCACACAGAACCCGAGCGCGCCGTGGCGCGCCGCGGCGCGGCGGAAGTACTCGCCGACCAGGTGCGGCCCGGTCGGGACAACGCCCAGCCAGTTCGCCGCACGCCGGAACCCGTGCGCGTCCAGGATCTCGTCGTTCCAGGCCAGCATCTGGCGCATCCAGTCCCGCATGAGCACGACGCGCTTGGGCCGGCCGGTGGTGCCGCCGCTCTCGTAGACGCCCACGACCCCCGCGCGGTCGCCGTACCCGCGCGGCACCAGATCCTCGACGCGGGCCTGGCGCAACTGCGTGGTGACGTCGGGGAACAGCCCCAGGTCGGCGTGCGTCCGGACGTCCGTGCGCGGATCGAAGTCGAGGGTACCCGCCCGGTCGAGCCAGAACGGCGCACCGGTGCGCGGGTTGAAGTGCCATTCCATCGCGGCGCGGATGAACTCGCCCGGCTCCACCGGATGATCCAGCGACGGATCGGCCAGCGGCACGGATATCGTTGACACGCTTCCTCCTCTGCCTGTACCCCGGCGGAGCCGCTACAGCTCGATGACGGTCACGCCCAGGTGCCTGCCGTCGATCACGTCCAGCAGCGTGCGTGGCGCGTTCTCGATGCCGGGCACGCGCACGTGCGGGAAGACGATGTCGCCCGAGCGCAGCCAGCTACCGAACTGTTCGAGCCATTCGGCGCGCCCGTCGACCCGGTCGGAGCTGAACCCGCGCAGGACGATCTGCTTGAGAATCAACGGGAAGGAGTCGATGGTCGCGGGCGCACTCGTACCCGGCCCGTCCGCCGCGAGCTGCCCGGCCAGCGCGCCGACCAGCACGAACCGGGCGCCGTCCCGGGCCACCTCGACGGCCGCCGGCAACTGCTCGCCGCCCACGTTGTCGAAGAAGACATCGATGCCGTCCGGCGCCGCCTTCGCCAGTTGCTCGACGAGCGGACCCTCGCCCCGCACCACGGCGGCGTCGTAACCCAACTCCGACACCAGCCGGTCGGCCTTCTCGCGGCTGCCGGTGCTGCCGATGACGCGGCCGGCGCCCAGCAGGCGGGCGACCTGGCCGGCGATCGAGCCAATGGCGCTGCCGCCGGCCGAGACGAACACGGTATCGCCCGGACGCACCTGTACGGCCTTCGTCAGTGCGGCGTACGCCGTCCAGCCCTGCCCGAGATGGGCCACGGGGTCCGGCAGTTCGTCGCCCAGCGGGGTGCAGGCGGCCACGGGTACCGCCGCGTACTCGCGCCAGCCCAGCCAGTGGGCGACCAGCTTACCCGGACGCATCTTCGCCCCGGGTGGTGCGCAGACCACCTCGCCGATGGCCGCGCCGGCCAGGGTGTCTCCCGGGACGACTGCCGGGAACGGTGTCCCTTCAGTGACCCCCGCGATGAGCATCCGCATCGAGGCGAACACGTGGAAGAAGCGGTTGCGTACCAGGACTTCGCCCTCCCCCGGCGTCGGCAGGGGCGACTCGACGACAGCGAAGTCGCCCAGTCGGGGCAGGCCGCGGGGCCGGGTGGCGAGCTTGACCTCGCGGTGGGTGTCGGGCAGCGTTGGCATGGGTGCTCCCTGAGGTTGTCGGGTCTTTGCCGTTGCTTCAGCCTGAGTCCGCTCAGGCCGGCTCTGCTCAGCTCAATAGCGTCTTGATGTCGTCCACGATGTCGGTCAGCGGCGCCAGGCCGAGCATCTCGCGTTGCAGCCTCCGGGTACGCGACCGGAAGCGGTGGTCGGCCAACACCTGCTCGATCGCGGCGCGCAGCGAATCCGGTGTCGTCTCGGCGGCCTGCACCGCGAGACCGGCGCCCAGTTCCGCGAGCCGCCTGGCGTTCGCGGGCTCCTCGGCGATGAGCGGGACGGCCACCATCGGCACACCGGCGGCCAACGCCTCACGGATGCTGTTGAATCCCGCGTGCGTAATGAACAGGTCGCACGCCGGCAGCAGGAGCCGCTGCTGAACAAACGACGTGAGGTAGACATTGTCCGCTCGGGTGCCACGCCAGTCGGCTGGATCGCGGTCCTCGCCGAGCGCGACGACGGCCGTGACCGGTAGCTGGGACAGCGCCCGGATGATGGTGTCCAAGATGGACTCGGCGGCACCGTAGATACGCGGGGCCATCGAGCCGAGGCTGGCCAGCACCAGCGGGCGGTCACCGGGCAGGTCTGCGATGGCCGGGTCGAGCTGGTCGGCCGCGGCGTCCGGCGGCACCTGGTAGTAGCGTGCCCCCGCGAGCCGGGCCGGCGGTGTGTAGTAGGACGGGGGAAGCGTGCTGGCGCGGAAGCCGCGCACGCTGTGCCAGCGGTCGTCGATCCGGCCGAGGCCAAGTTCCCGGCGCTGCGTGTTGAGCTGGTCCAGCACGGCCCGGTGATCCAATGGCGCGCCCGGCGAGATGTCCAGGGCACCGTGCGGGACGCCGAGGTGTTCGGCCGCGAGGTACCCGCCGAATTCGGTCAGCTCGCGCAGGATCAGGTCCGGGCTCCAGCCGGCCAGTACATCGATCAGGTCCTGGGCGAACCGCCGTCCCAGCACGCTGACGAAGCCGTACGCGAACATCTCCGGTGTCGGCGTCGGTGTCGGCGCTCCGGACGCGGACACCGTCCGGTCGCCGTCCGGCCCGTGCATGACCTCCTCGATGGACGGCACGTTCGGGAGCGGCAACGCGGTCAGGCCCTCCCGTTCGATGCGCTCGGCCATGCTCGCGCCGGTCGCCACCGCCACCTCGTGGCCGGCGTCGCGGGCGATCCTTGCCACCGGCAACACCAGCGGCGTCAGGTGGGAGTAAGAGGGTTGGGCGGTGAGCACGATGCGCATCTGCTCTCCTGTTCATCGATACTGACGTATTCGTCGTTCCCGTTCGTTACGGAAAGGCTCGCCGAGCCGCACCGGAGAGGCCACCTAATCAGTCGCTGTTGGTGGATTTCTTCCAGCGGTACGCCGCGCCAGGTGGCCTTTGTACGCGCGCAACACAGCGAACCGCCGGGCCGTGTGGCCCGGCGGTTCTCCTGCAGTGTTGGACGGCCCGGGCTAGCAGCCGCTGCAGTGCGGAGCGGGTGCGTTGGGGTCCGGGGGCAGCGCCACCACGGCGGTCACGGTCGAGGTAGCGGCGAACGACGCGGCTACAGCGGATCCGGCCGCGATCATGGATACGGCGACCAGCGAGAACACAATCACCGCCAGCGTGGCCAGGAGTGCGCGGTGTGTGCGAGTCACGATTCCTCCGATCAGCGGTCCCGTGTTGCCAGCCGTTCGGCCGGTTGACGTTTCGTACGCTAAGCCGGCGAACTGGCAGGAGACTGGTTGGTGACTGGTTGCGGAGTCGTCGGGATTCAAACCTGCGGAACGTCTAGGTTGATAATCACCCAGACCGTTTCCGTTCGCGCGGATTCGACATCAGGGATCTTGTTAGGGAACGGTGTGGGATCTCCCGCCCGGTGCCGGGATGCGCTGCGAACGGCAGGCGCGGGCGCCCAGGACCGGCCGAACACACAACCCCGGTCGGACGGCAACCGCGCGAACTGAGCCGGGTACCGCTCACCGGACGGGTGCGAGTGGGGAGCACCGCACGCCCAAAGCGTCAGGTCGCCGCCGCCGGCGCCGAACGGTGCCTGCGCAGGCGCACCCGCCGATCAGACGGCACCGAACCCTGGGGAGACGACAGTGACCCACAACCGCACGCCGTCGGGCGTAGCCTGGTCGGTCGACGACGGGGCGGTGGTGGTCGTCTCCGGGCCGCGCCGCGGCCGTCGGGGGGCCCACCACCGGTCGTGGCTCACCCCGCGCCGCAAGGTGATGCTGTCGATCCTGCTCGGCCTCGGCATGGTTCCCGCCCTCGTCGCGTCTTCCCTCGCCGCGTGGACGGTCACCACCTCCAACTCCGGCAACACCTTCGCCACCAACACCATCCTGTTGCAGGACAACCAGGGTGCCCAGGACGGGACGGCAACCTCTTCCGGCACCGCGATGTTCACCGTGACCAACCTGGAACCCAACTCGCCGACCACCACCCAGTGCATCGGTGTGGTCTTCGCCGGCACCGCGTCGATCGCGAGCCTCACCCTCACCGCGGCCCTGGCCGGCGCCGGGCAGGCCACCCTGCAAGACCAGCTGACGATGAACGTGGCGACCGACAACACCAGCGGCACGGTCTCGGTCACCGGCGGCACCAACACCAACAGCGGCTCGTGCACCAACTACCCGGCCGGGGGCAGCAACGCCACCATCGGCAGCCAGGGCGCCACCCTGGCCAACTGGGCCAGCGCCAGCCCGTACACGATCGCCAGCCCGGTCACCAACACCTGGTACAAGTTCACCGTCAGCGGCCTACCAGCCGGCGACACCTCCTGCGCCACCTACTGCGGCAAGACCATCACCATCGCGCTGACCTGGACACTGACCACGACCTGACGGCAACAACGCCCCGGGGGGCGGGTGCTCCGCCCGGAGCAAGGGATCCCGTCAACGGACAGGACTGCTCCCCCATTCCGACGCCGGGCAGGAGACGTGTGCGGTGACGATGCGCCAGCCCTGGGGTAGGCGTACCCAGGTCTGTGACTGGCGGCCGAGGACGTCGCTGGCGGGGTAGTCGAAGAACGTGGTCACGATGGCGGTGCTGTCGCCGTAGGAAATGATCGTGGTCTCCGTCAGGGTGCGGCCCGGCGGCAGCGGTGGTTGGGCGAGCCGCCACCGGCGTTGCTCGGATTCGCCGGTCTGGTGGTCGGCGATGCCGAAGCGGACCGCGTCCGGGGCGAAGAAGCCGACGATGCGGTCCACGTCGTTGGCGACCAGTGCGGCCTCGTAGGCGTAGAACTCGCGGGCGACCTGGTCGCGCACGTCCGGGCGGTTGATCTCCATGCCGGCTCCTCGGGTGGTGCGGGGCGGCCTCGGTCAAGGAAGGCCGCCCCGGTTGTGGGACGGGGTCAGGGCACGGGCTCGGCGGTCCGCGGGCTGACCGCGCCGCCCTGCGGCGCTTCGGTGAACTCGTTGCCGCCCAGGTCGGCACCGTGCAGGCGTTCCAGGGCCAACTCTTCCGGGTCGGGCACCCGCGGCTGCGGTTTGGTGACTGCGAACAGCACACAGACGACGGCGAGCAGGAGATAACCGAGGGCGACGGGCCCGTCTGCGTTCCATTGGACCTTCGCGGCGTGGATCAGACCGACGAACGTGAGTACCGCACCGGCGCCGGCGAAGATCCCCGCATGCCAGAACCGTTTGTCGATGATGAACGCGACGATCGCGCCGAGCACGAGGCCGGCCAGGATGGCGCCCTCGCCGAGCGTTTTCAGGCCACCGTAGACAACGCCGGCGCCGGCCAGGGCGTTGTCGCCGACCGCCGCTGCGGTGGTACCGGCGGCGGAGAGCACGTTGTCCATCTGGCCAGTGGCCCAGGAGGCGATGTTCGGGATGAGCGCGGCTACCACGGCCGCGGCGTGCGCCCGTGGCGTCGCCTGGAACGCCTGAGCGCCGATCAGCAGGCCGATGTAGAGCAGGATCGGCACGATGGCGGCGGTCGGGAAGACCGTGCCGAGCAGGCCGAACATTCCGAAGAAGCACAGCAGCGCGATTACCACGCCGGTGGCCATCGAGTAGCCGGTACGGCCGCCGGCCGCCTTCCAGCCGGGGTGCCCGACGTAGACGGCGGGCGGGAACGGCGAGCCCAGGCAGGAGCCGATCACCGCGCCGGCGCCGTCGGCGAGCAGCACGCTGCGCAGGTTGTACCGGTCCCCGGCGGTGGCGGCGCTTTCCACATTGGTCATCGCCTCGGTGAAGTTGTAGACGCCCAGCGGGATCGCGGTGGCCAGCAGCGGCGTCATGTCTTTCAGGCCGTTGATCAGCAGGTTGACCTTGACGTGCGGGAACGCGAAGGCGATGTCCTTGGCCGCGGCGGTGAGGTCGGGTACGGACATCACGCCGCCGATCCAGCCGATCGCGGTACCGATGAGCAGCGCGGCCAGACCGATCGGGACGTTGAACGGCAGCTTGACGTCGGTGAGTAGACCGACAAGCAGCAGTCCGAACACGGGTAAGGCGATCCAGGCGGTCTTCCACATGTTGCCGGCCGGGTTCATCGAAATGAACGTGATCGAAATTCCGGCCAGCGTGCCGAGCAGCGCGGCCCGCGGCGCGTACCTGCGGATGTACGGGCCGACGAACGCGCCGATCAGCACGATCACGCCGATGATGAACGCCCAGGCCATGCCCGCCGTCCACGCCTGGATCGGGTTCTTCGTCCGCAGGTAGATCGGCAGCATGATCACGAAGATGACGATGAACATGTGCGGGACGCTCGGGCCGTACGGCATGGCCGTCACGTCGGTGCGCCTCTCCTTGGCGGCCAGGCGGCGAGCTAAGAACGTGTAGTAGATATTGCCGGCGACCAGGGCGATGCCCAAGGCGGGCAGGATCACGCCGAAGACGTCGGAGGCCGGCATCTTGATCACGCCGATGCACAGGCCGGTCAGGGTCAGCACGTTGACCAGGACGTTGACGCCGAAGCCGAAGAAGGCGTTGGTGTCACCGCGCACCCAGTAGGGCAGTTTCATGGCTGGATCTCCTTGATCAGTTCGGGAGACGAGGCGACCCAGCCGAAGATGCCGCCCTGGGCGGCGATCATCTGCAGGCCGACGCGCTGGAACTCGGGGAAGTAGGAGCCGACGCAGTCGGCCAGTACGAGACACTCGTAGCCACGGTCGTTGGCCTCGCGGACCGTGGTGTGGACGCAGACCTCGGTCGTCACGCCGGTGACGACCAGGCTCCTGATGCCGCGGTTCGCCAGAATGTCCTGCAGTTCGGTCGCGTAGAACGCACCCTTGCCCGGCTTGTCCACGACCGGCTCGTCGCCGACCGGCTGCAGTTCGTCGACGATGTCGTGGCCGTACTCGCCGCGGATGAGGATGCGGCCGAACGCGCCGATGTCGCCGATGCGCATGCTGGGTGCGCCGCGGTTCAGCTTTGCCGGCGGGCAGTCGGACAGGTCCGGCTCGTGGCCCTCCCGGGTGTGGATGAGCGGCAGGCCGGCCGCCCGCCAGGCTGCCATGAGGGCGGCAAGCGGCCCGATCGTGCGGCGCAGTTGGGACACGTCGTTGCCCAGGCTCTCGCCGAAGCCGCCGGGCAGCAGGAAGTCGCGCTGCATGTCGATCACCAGCAGGGCGACCGACGACAGGTCGAAGGAGAAGGCGGTGGGTGTGGCGTCGACGGTTGGCATGGTTCAGACCTCCGTGGCTGCGATGACGTCGTCCGAGGTGGCGACGCAGCCGAAGACGCCGCCCTGCATGGTGACCATGTGCAGGGCGGCGGTGTGGTTGCCGGGATCGGTGGCACCCGTGCAGTCGGAGAGGATCAGGCACTCGTACCCGCGGTCGTTGGCCTCCCGCATGGTCGTGTGCACACAGACGTCGGTGGTGATCCCGGTCAGGATCAGGTGCGTGATGCCACGCGTCCGCAGTACCAGATCGAGATTCGTCGCGTAGAAAGCGCCCTTGCCGGGCTTGTCGACGATCACCTCGCGGGCAACCGGCGCCACCTCGGGGACGATCTCCCAGCCCGGCTCCCCCTTGATCAGAATCCGGCCACGCGGGCCGTCGCTGCCGATCTCGGCGCCGATCTGGGCCGACCGCCAGCGCTTGTTCGGCGGCAGGTCGGAAAGGTCCGGGTCGTGGCCCTCGCGGGTGTGCACCACCAGCATGCCGATGCCGCGGGCGTGCTCCAGCAGCCGGGCCGTGGCCGGCAGACCGGCCCTGGTCAGCTCGATGTCGTACCCCATCGCGTCGACGTACCCGCCCTTGCCGCAGAAGTCGGTCTGCCAGTCGATGCAGATCAGGGCGGTCCGTTCCACGGGCACGGACCCGTCGTACGGCCAGAGGTAGGGGGTGGCCTTGACCGGGCCGATGCGTATGGTCATCTGTTCTGTGCCTCCTTTGCGTGCCCTGCTGGCCGCTGCCTTGTCGCGGTGCGGTCTCACGCGAGTCCCTCCGAGCGGAAGTTCCGCCAGCCGCCGCTGGCGGTGATGTCCTGGGCGTCCGTGGCCGCGTACGCCTCGCAGAGGAAGCCGATGACCTCCCGACCGTCGTCGAGCAGCATCCGGCCGAGGCCGAGCGGGGCGCCGATACCGGCCAGCAGTCCACCCACCTTGGCGGAGGGCAGCCGCCACAGCTCGACCTCGACGGACGCCCCGTCGTCGCGCCGGACCAGCCCCGGGACACCGTTCGGCAGCCGGTAGAGCCGGTACCGGGGAGCGGTTCGTGCGGTGCTGAGCAGCGTCGCGCCGCGGCGGATCAGCTCGCCGTTGCGGGGTTCACCGGACAGGTGCAGGCCGGCCACGGCGAGCGTGATCGGTTCGTCGTCCAGCGACGCGGCCAGACGGGCCAGGGTGTCGTCGCTGCCGGCCGGGCCGAGCAGGGTCAGGCTGGCCGGGCGGCCGTCCGCGGTGAAGCCGTTCGGCACGGTCACCGCGGCCATATCCAGCATGTTGGCGAATTGCGTGTAGCGGCCCAGGTTCAGGTTGCGGCCGATCGGGTCCGCGGCGATCTCGGCGTACGTGTAGGTGGTCCCGACCGTGGGCACGATCAGGACGTCGATCTCCGCCCACATCCGCGCGGCAACGGCGGACAGCTCGGCCAGCCGGTGCAGGGCACGCCACAGGTCCGCCGCCGACCAGGCGGCGCCGGACTCGATGATCCGCCGGGTGAGCGGCAGCACCGAGTCCGGGTGGTCGCGCAGGAACTCCTCCAGGTCGGCCAGGCGTTCAGCCACCCAGGGACCGCGGTAGAGCAGGTCGCCAGCCTCGTGCAGCGGCTCCGCGTCGACCGTGGTGACGTCGAAGCCGGCGATGCCAGCCGCGTATGCCTTCTCCTGGCCGGCGTCGCCGAAGAACTCCAGCGACCGCGGTACCCCGATCCGCGGTGTCGCGACGACGGGGCGGGACGGTTCGGGCCGCAGGACGCGCAGCACCGCCGACGCGCCCGCCACGTCCGCCGCGAAGATCGACACACAGTCCAGCGACCGGCAGGCGGGAACGATACCGGCCGTGCTGAGCAGGCCGCGCGTGGGCTTGATACCGACGATGCCATTCAGCGCGGCGGGGACCCGGCCCGAGCCGGCAGTGTCCGTCCCCAGGGAGAACGCGACCGTACCGGCGGCCACCGCCACGGCCGAGCCGGAGCTGGACCCGCCGGCGATCAGGCCGCCGCCGAAGACGCTTTCCGGCGCCCCGTACGGGGATCGGGCGCCGGTCAGGCCGGTGGCGAACTGGTCCAGATTCGTCTTGCCAACCAGCAGTGCCCCGGCGTCCAGCAGCCGCTGCACGACCGGCGCCGTCCGCTCCGGCAGGTACGCGAAGTCCGGGCACCCGGCGGTCGTCGGTAGACCCGCGACGTCGATGTTGTCCTTGACCGCGAACGGCACTCCGCGCAGCGGCAGCGGCCCGGACACGTCCAGTTCCGCGGCTCGGCGCAGCAGGTCGTCGGGCGTGACCGTGCTGATCCAGACGCCGTCGTCGCCCCGGCGGGCGAGTCGGGCGAGGATGGCTTCAGCGGTGGCAGTGACTGGACCCACATTGTCGATTGTCGACAGTTCGATTTCGGCGAACGTCGTCCCATGTAACGGCCCGATGTCCCGCCGTGATCACGCGGGCCGGCGTACGTCAGGTGTTCAGATAGGCACGGGCACCGTGGCGAGCCAGTTCGTCCATAATCGTGCCGTTGTCCAGCGCGGTCAGCAGCCGCTGGTGCCGGTGGATGCCACCGTACGGGTCGGCCACCTCGGCCTCGCGGCGCAGGTTCACCGCCATGTAGAGCTGGATGCGGACGAGGACCGACGCATATACCGCAGTGAGTTGGCGGTTTCCGGCCAAGTCGACCACCTCGGTATGGAACCGGCGGTGAGCATCCGCAACGGCGAACTGGTCGGTAGCGCGCATGTCGGACAGGGCCGCGTGCAGCCGGGTCCGGTCGGGCGCCGGCGGCAGCGTCGAGACGGCGTGCCGCTCCAGGACTTCGCGGACCTCGTACAGCTGCCGTACGTCGGTGGCGGAGAGCGTGGCGACGCGGACGCCGCGGCGCGGGATGTGCTCGACCAGCCCCTGCTGGGCCAGCAGGCGCAGCGCCTCACGCAGGGGGGCACGGCTGATGCCGAGACGGCGGGTGAGCTGCTCCTCGACGAGGCGCTCGCCCGGCACCACCCGGCCGCTGAGAATCTCCCGGCTCAACCGGTCCAACGCCAGCTCGACGAGGCTGTAGCTCGCCAGCGCCCCGTCATCCACGGTGTCGAGTGTGCCAGGTTGGGCCGCCGCCGATGTGCGGGGCGGTCAGGTCCTCATCGTCCCGGCATCATCGCGCGGCGCCTGGCGTTGCCGCCGAGACGGGTGCGCCTCGACGCGACCGGCCGGCAGCAGGCCGGTCTTCCCGTTCGCCGTTGACGCCTGGTTGGTGTCCGGATCCGTGTGGTCGCCGTCCAGCGAAGCAAGGAACTCGTCGAGGAGTTCGCGGGTCACTCCCGGTACGCAGACGATGTGGCTGCGACCCTCCTGCACCGCCAGCCGCCACCGTCGCCGCAGCGGTGCCGATGGCGCCGCGATGGTGACGGTCATGGCCAGTGGGCGCCGGTCCGCGGGCCAGCCCAGCCCGCCGAGCCGGGTGTGCAGGTACGCGGCCAACCGCCGGGCCTGGTGGGCGCGGGAGGCCAGGCCGTCGCGGCCGAGGACGGTCAGCGCGTACCAGATTGCCAGGACGGCGTGACCGTTGCGGGAGGAGCTGACGGTCGTGTCGGGGCTGCCGGTGTAGGTCACGGGCGGCGATGCGGTCGTCGCGATACAGGCCCGCGCGACCACGGCAGCGCAGGGCATCGGCGTGGCCAGGAACTTGTGTCCGGAAATCACCACCACGTCCGCCCCGTCGTGCAGGTCGAAACCGGGCCGCCTCGCCGGGTCGACGAAGGCCAGCGGGATACCGGACAGCGCCGCGTCGGCAACCACGAAGCGGCGCCCGACCGGCACGGACACGCTGTCCAATGCGGCCAGGATCTGACGTACGTCGTCGGTGGCCTCAGTCATCGTGGTGCCCACGTTGGCCACCACCACGGCGGGACGGTGGCGTAACCGTCGGGCCTGCTCAAGAAGATCGGTGTAGTCCAGTTCGCCGTACGCGTCCGTGCGCAGCACGAGCGACCGCATACCCAACACGTCGACCGCCTTGGACACGCCGGGATGCGCGGCGGTGCTGTGGTAGACAACCGCGCGGGGGTACAGCCGGCGGGCCAGCCACAGTCCGTGCAGGATGCCTTCGGTGGCTCCGCCGGTCACGTACCCCCACCGGTCGCCGGCCGGGGCACGGAACAGATCGGCCAGAGCATCCACCGCCTCCCGCTCGAAGTCCTTGACGTGCAAGGGGTACAGACCGTCGGTGTACGCGTCGCCGAGGTTGTTGAGTAGACCGCGGCTGAAAATCGGGGCCAGCGGTGACCAGTCGATGTCGTAGCTGGCCGGGAACCCCAGCGTCGCCGACCCGGCCGCGTCCAACCGGCTGGTCAGCTCCGCCAACCGGGTCCGCGCTCGGACCGTGGCCGGACCGCCGTTGGTTTCAGGGGGGTCAATGGCCATGACCCGCTCCCTGGTTTGTCGCGACGGTAAGGACGCGGTGCAGGCGCTGCAGTTGCACCCAAATGGCGCGGGTGGCCGGGTCGGTCAACTCCGGTAGGTGGTGGCCCCAGTGCCACCGCCGCACGTTCACATGCGAGGCGTCGTACAGGGTTGTGCTGGACCAGATGCGCAACGCGGTGGACTGTTCGCGGTGCCCACGATCCAGCAGCAGCCACGTGCCGTCCATGAGCAGCGCGAAGCAGCGGCCCACGATGTCGAACCCGCTGTGTGACTGGCGTTGCCGTACCCACGGGTACTCCGGCAGGTCCACAGTAGACACCCCCAGGCCGAAGTACCGGGCGTCGCCGGTTGTCGCCTCCGCACGGTTCGCGAGCTGGTGGCGCGGGTCCAGCATGCCGCCACGCCGATACTCATCCGCGATGCGGACCTGCTCGAACAGGAGCCGGGGCAGGTCCCCGACCTCAGGACCGTCGAGGAACAGCCGGGTCGCGGTCGCGATCCGCCACGCGTGCCGGCTGCGGGTGCCCCCGTCACGGTCGACGTAGAAGAACGCCAGCCCGTACGGCGAAATCGGATCGGTGCCAGCCATCTCCCAGGCCCGATGACCATGGCGGGTGTTCATCAGGCGCAGCCGGTCGACCACCTGGTTACGAAGCTCCACGAGGTCGCCACCGTCCGACCTGTTCGCGTGCGTCGGCATCTGCCGTGGTGGTCGTGCCTCACCCGGCGCCACGGACGTGGGCGCAAGCGGCGGAGCAGTCGCCGGCGGAGGTTCAGGTACCCCGTGGTGGCGCCACTCGATCCGCGTGTCGGACAGATCGTCCTCGGACGACCACGGCGTATACCGGTCCCGTTCGGTCGCAGCGGCCTCCATCAGCTACACCTCCACATCAGCAAGTCGTTGATCCAGTACGGCGAGGGGATGTGGCTTACCGGCGCCGAGGCTCCGGTACACCTGTGGCTGCCTGGCACGGAGCCACACCGCCCACACCAGCCCCGCCAGCGCGGCGAGCAACGCCACGCCGGGAACCACCGCGGTCATCGGCGAGCCCGGGGTGACACCCAGCAGGGTGTCCAGGTGGGTGACCGTTACCCCGAGCACCGCCCCACCGACGCCGAGACCGACCAACGGCCCACCCACCCGGGTCCACCATCCCTCCCTTTCCGCGCCCGCACTCTCATGGCGCGGCCTGCGGGCGAAGAACACCAACGCGGCCAGGCAACTGGCCACAAGCAACGCCATGACCGACAGGGCGGCGAGTGTGGCCAGCCAGGTGAACAGGGTGGCCACCGGGTCCGCATGCACCACCACGAACGCGCCGACCACGACGAACGCCAGCCCCGATTGGGTCAGCGACGCGGCGACCGGCGCACCGGAACGGCGGCCGGTCCCCGCCGCGGCCCGGCCCAACGCACGCGGAAGTACGCCTTCGCGACCCAACGCGAACACGTGACGCGCCACGCTGTTGTGAAACGCCAGCATCGCCGCGAACATGCTCGTCACCAGCAGCAGCCGACCCAGCGCGGCCATGGCCACACCCCACACCGGCCCAAAGACCTGGCGCATGAGCGTGAACGCGAAATCCGGATCATGCCGGGCCGCGTCAGCCACGGTGCCCGGGCCGACGACGACAACCAACGCCCAGGAGCTCAGCGCATAGAACAGCGACAGGAAACCCAGCGCGGCAAACGTCGCACCCGCCATCGACGAGGCACGCCGCGCCTCCTCGGCGAACACCGGCGGCTGCTCGTAACCCACGAACGCCGCGATGGCCAACGCGAAAGCACCGCCGATCCCGTTGACTGCCAGGCTGCTCGGCGACAGCGGCGCGCTGCTGAGGTGCCCACCGGCGGGGTGGGTCAGCGCGGCCAGGTCGAACGCGGCGATCAGCAACAGTTCCACACCGAGCAGCCAACCCAACACGGCGGCGTTCAGCCGCACGTTGAACACGCCCAACGCACCGATGGACAACCACACCACCATGGCCCACACCCACCACGGGCCGCCCAGGTCGCCGGCCAGGGTCGCGCCGATCAGACCGTACAGACAGATCTGGATGGCGTTGTAGCCGAGCAGCGCCTCCGCCGCACCCCCCACCCCTGTCAACCGGCCCAAGCCGTGGGTGAGCACCGCGTACATCGGCGCGGCGTGCTGCACGTGCCGGGTGACCGCGACATACCCCACGGTCACCGCGGCCAACGCCGGACCCAGCAGCAGAAACGACAGCGGAACGCCGACCACACCGGTACCCGCGTACGTGGCAGGCACACTCCCGGCCAGCACCGTCATCGGCGAACTGGCGCCCACCGCGAACAGCCACAACGCGAACCCGCCCAGTATGCGGCGAGCCAACCCCGCCGCCGGAGCACCGCTCACCCCGCCGCCCCAGCCCTCAGCGGCACGACCACTCCTCGCGGCGAAGCCCGTCTCCACCCACCGCTTCGGATCCTGGTGTCGCATCCACGTGGTTCGGTCCTCCCCTAAGATCGAGGCGACGGCATGCCGCGCGCTCCGCGAGCCCGGCGCAAGCCTCCCACGCAGCCGGCGGCCAACGGTGCGGGCGATGCCAATTCGTTGGTTCGACGATCGTCGGCCATGCTCGCGGACGTTAACGAATTGTTGCCAACAACTACGTAGGTCCTGGTTGGCGAACATCGGAATTCATAGCGGACACTACCGTGATCTCCGTCACGACTGCCAGGAGTGGATCTCCTTGCCGAGTTGGACCTGTCACGTGCCACGAGTACCGGATTCTGGCTCAGGATCCGGACGGACTTCTCATGCCGGGTGACGATGCGTGAGGATGCCGGCGGGAAGGTCCGGCGCCCGGGAGCCCGCATCCGCACGGTCATTTCCTGGGCGAACGGGGCCGTTCAGGCACGGCCGTTCCCGAATCAACGTCCCCGTAACAGTTGGAGTAATGCCGCGGACCCGGTAATCAGGCATTCGCACTTTCGTAACACGCGCGACGCAGATCTCCTATTGTCGGAACGCGAATGTCCGATAAGCTGAACCGGTGGCCCCGATCGGACCGAATCCGGCACACCGGGGCAAGGCCCGGAGAACCGAGGAATTGCGCACGAAGAATGCCTTACCCCGTGCGCGCGCGTCCATTCATGTGAAATGCGGGTCACGCCTTGAGTCCGCGATCGGGTTGCTGCTTTCCGGTTAGTAAAATTCTGGTCTTCGGTCTTGAAGCGCCTCCGCGATGGTGATTAGTTCTCGACGGGAACGTTTCGACTGCGCAGCGCAGTCAATCCCAACGATGCGAGGAGTGCTGGTACGTGCCTGCGGTGGTGATGGTCGTCGTGTCGGTCGCGTTGTTTGCCTTCGCCGTGGTCACGTTGTGGTGGACGATGCACGCCTGGCGTACCCCGGAGACGCTGGCCGCGACCCGTTTCGCGGCGCCTGACGGGAGCCACAGCCTCTCCTTTTCGCTGCTCGTACCGGCCCGGCACGAGCAGGCGGTACTGGAGCGCACGGTGCTGCGGCTGCTGGAGTCCACGCACGCCGACGTGGAGATCATTGTCATTGTCGGGCACGACGATCCGGGAACCGCTGAGGTCGCGCGCACTCTTGCGTTACGTGAGCCCGGCAAGATTCTCGTGGTCACCGATGGCAATGAGCGCAAGAACAAGCCACGCGCGCTCAACGCCGCGCTGCCGTACTGCCGGGGTGACGTGGTGGGTGTGTTCGACGCCGAGGACCAGGTCCACCCGCGGCTGCTGGAGCATGTCGACCACGCGTTCCGGTCCACCGGCGCGGACGTGGTCCAGGGCGGCGTCCAGTTGATCAACTTTCAGTCGAGTTGGTACAGCCTGCACAACTGTCTGGAGTACTTCTTCTGGTTCCGCAGTCGGCTGCATCTGCACGCGCGCAAGGGCTTCATCCCGCTGGGTGGCAACACGGTGTTCGTGCGCGGCGACGTGCTGCGCGCGGCCAACGGGTGGGACGGCAGCTGCCTGGCCGAAGACTGTGATCTGGGGGTACGCCTGTCCAGCCGGGGTGCCAAGGTCGTCGTGGCGTACGACTCCGCGCTGGTCACGAGGGAGGAGACGCCTGACTCGCTGGTCGGGCTGTACAAGCAGCGGACTCGGTGGAACCAGGGCTTCCTGCAGGTCTTCCGGAAGGGCGAGTGGCGCCGGCTGCCCACGTTCTCCCAGCGCCTGCTGGCCCGGTACACGCTGACCGGCCCGTTTCTGCAGGCGTTCTCCGGCCTCGTCATCCCGGTCGGGGTGCTCATCGCGGTATTTGGCCGGGTGCCGGTGCTGGTCGCGTTGCTGACGTTCCTGCCGGTGGTACCCATGGCGGCCAACGTCGTGTTCCAGGCGGTCGGCCTGCACGACTTCGGCAAGCAGTACGACCTGTCTATCGGGCCGCGCCATTATGCCCGGCTGATCGTCGGCGCGTTCCCGTACATGCTGGTGCTGGCCGTGGCCGCGCTGCGCGCGGTGTGGCGGGAGTGGTCAGGGCGGCGCAACTGGGAACTGACCCGGCACGTCGGCGCCCACCTGCCCAACTCCGAGCCGGCCGGTGAGGTCGCTGTCCGATGACCACCCTCGCCGATGGACCGCGCGACAGCGCGCTTGACTCGGCCGTCGCGGTGCCGGCGGTCGGCGACGCCATGGAGGTACTGCCGCTGGCGACCGACATGACGGTGCTGCTGCCGCGCATCACCGACCTGAGCGTGCCGCCGGCTGCGCCGACGCGGCCCACCGGCGCGGTGGACCAGCCGGTTCGGCGGCGGCGGCCGCTGGCCGACGCGGCTCTCGCGGTCGCGCTGACCGCCATCGTGATGGTGGTCCAGGTCTGGAACATCGCCGGGTTCCCGGGCGCCAGCGATGACGAGGGCACGTACCTGGCGCAGGCGTGGGCGGTGCGGCACGGGTTGGGTCTGGCGCACTACACCTACTGGTATGACCACCCGCCGGTGGGCTGGCTGCAGCTGGCGCTGCTGGCCTGGCTGCCGGCTGCCACGGCGCACGGGCTGATCGCGGTCGCGGCGGGGCGTCTGGCGATGCTCCCGGTCGCGGCCGCCAGCCTGCTGCTGGTGTACACGCTGGCCCGCCGGGTCGGCCTGGCCCGGTGGGCGGCGAGCCTGGCGCTGCTCGGGTACGGGCTGTCGCCGATCGCGGTGACCATGATGCGCCAGATCTACCTGGACAGTTTCGCGGTCGTGTGGATGCTCGCAGCTCTCGTCCTGGCCACCTCGCCACGCCGGCACCTGTGGCACCATGCCGCGGCCGGAGTCGCCGCGGCGCTCGCGGTGCTGTCCAAGGAGACCATGCTGATCGCGGTACCCGCCGTTGTGGTGGCGCTGTGGCAGACCACCGCGGGCACGCCGGTACGCAGCTGGGCCTTCGGCGGATTCGCCAGCGGTCTGGGGCTCACCGGCGCGTTCTACCCGCTGTACGCGGTGCTCAAGGGCGAGCTGTTCCCGGGGCCCGGGCACGTGTCTCTGGTCGGTGCGTGGGAGTTCCAGTTGCAGCAACGGCACGGCTCGGGCTTCATCTTCTCGCCGGGCTCGGACTCCCACGCGCTGCTGCGGTCCTGGCTGTTCTACGACACCGTCCTGCTCGCCGGCGGGCTGGTGGCCGTTGCGCTGGCGTTGGCGGTACGGCGGTTGCGCGCGCCGGCGGTCGCCGGGGCGCTGCTGGCGCTCGTCGCGCTGCGCCCCGGCGGGTACCTGCCGGCGATGTACGTGGTCCAGGTGCTGCCGTTCTTCGCCCTCGCGCTGGCGGGGATGGTCGAAGTCGGCGTCGGCACCGTCCTTCGTGGACGGTGGCGGCTCGTGCGTTGGGTGGTGCTGGTGGCATTGCTGGCAACTGCGGCCGGGTATGTGGTGCCGCGCTGGTACGCCGGCGATCGCCGGGCACTGGTCAGTCACGACAACGCCGGCTACGCGGCCGCGGCCGCGTACCTGCGCGAGCGGATCCCGGACCGGGTGCACACCACGGTGGTGCTCGACGACGTCCTGTGGCTGGACGCGGTCGGCGCCGGGTACCCGCGCGATCGGGTCATCTGGTTCTACAAGCTGGACCTGGACCCGTCGGTTGCGGCGCGATTGACCGACGGGTGGCGCAGCGTCGACTACATCGTGTCCACGCCCGCCGTCCGGCAGGATCCCGCGTCCCTGCCAACCGTCGCGAAACTGCTCACCCACTCGCATGTGGTCACCGTGTTTGGCGACGGCGCCGGGCGCATCGAGATCCGCCAGGTCGACAAGGAGTCACCGTGACAGTTATCGAGCCGGAGTCGGGCACGACACCCAGGTTCGTCGGCCGGGCACAGATCGGCTACCAGCGATCCCCCAGCGTCGTCCCCGTCGGCCGCGTGCCGCGGCAGACGCTGGTGATCCCCACGTTCAACGAGCGCGACAACATCGGGGTCCTGCTGCAGCGGCTGGCGCAGGTGCTGCCGGCGGCGACCACCGAGGTCGTGTTCGTGGAGGACAGCACAG
>DATEJJ010001040.1:0-17278 GCA_035278125.1 Rugosimonospora sp. | reverse complement strand
TCCCGGATGCGGTCGCTGATCGCGCGCCGGATGGTGGAGTCGCTGCAGATCTCCGCGCAGCTGACCACCGTGGTGGAGGTGGACGTCACCCGGATCGCGCGGCTGCGCGACGCGGCCAAGGCAGACTTCCTCCGGCGCGAGGGCGTGAAGCTGTCCTTCCTGCCGTTCTTCGCGCTGGCCGCGGTGGAGGCGCTGCGGGTACACCCGAACGTGAACGCCTCGATCGACCTGGAGGCGGGTACGGTCACGTACCACGACTCCGAGCACCTGGGCATGGCCGTGGACACCGACCGCGGCCTGATGGTTCCGGTCATCCGCAACGCGGGCGACCTGAACCTGGCCGGGCTGGCCCGGCGCATCGCGGACCTGGCCGACCGCACCCGTACCAACCGGGTGACGCCCGACGAGCTGTCCGGCGGCACGTTCACGCTGACCAACACCGGCAGCCGGGGCGCCCTGTTCGACACGCCGATCATCAACCAGCCGCAGGTCGCCATCCTGGGTACCGGCGCCGTGGTCAAGCGCGCCGTGGTGGTGGACGACGCCGACCTGGGCGAGATCATCGTGCCGCGCTCGATGGTGTACCTGGCCCTGTCGTACGACCACCGGCTGGTGGACGGCGCCGACGCGGTCCGGTTCCTCGGCACCGTGAAGGACCGGCTGGAGTCGGGCCAGTTCGAGGCCGAACTGGGCCTGTAGCCACCGTGCGGATCATCGTCGCCGGCTCCTCGGGGTACATCGGTACCGCGCTGGTACGGCGGCTGCGCGAGGCCGGGCACGAGCTGCTCCGGTTGGTACGGCGCGAGCCGGACCGACCGGACGAGGTCCACTGGCGCCCGGACCGGCAGGACCTCGACCCGAACGTGGTGGACGGGGCGCAGGCGGTGATCAACCTCACCGGCGCCGGCATCGGTGACCGGCGCTGGACCGGGGAGTACAGGAAGCTGCTGCGCAGCAGCCGGGTGAACCCGACCCAGGCGCTGGCCAAGGCGATCACGCTGGCCACCGACCCGCCACGGGTACTGCTCAACGCGTCCGCGGTCGGGTACTACGGGGATGCCGGGGATACCGAACTCGACGAGTCGGCGCCGCCCGGTACCGACTTCCTCGGCGGTCTGTGCCAGGACTGGGAGGCGGCCACCCAGCCGGCCGAGGAGGCCGGCATCCGGGTGGTGCACCTGCGTACGGGCCTGGTGCTGGGGCCGGGTGGGCTGCTCAAGCCGCTGCTGCGGCTGTACCGGGTGGGTCTGGGCGGCCGGCTCGGGTCCGGCCGGCAGTGGATGCCGTGGATCTCACTCGCGGACGAGGTGGGCGCGATCGAGTTCCTGCTCGACGCCGAGCGGGTATCCGGTGCCGCCAACCTGACCGGGCCGGCGCCGGTACGCAACAGCGAGTTCACCCGTACCCTCGGCGAGTTGCTGCGCCGCCCCGCGGTGCTGCCGGTACCGGCGGTGGCCCTGCGGGTGGCCATCGGCGAGTTCGGGCCGGAGTCGCTCGCCAGCCAGCGGGCGGTACCCGCGGCCCTCACCGCCGCCGGGTACCCGTTCCGCCACGACACGCTCACGGCGGCGCTGAGCTGGGTGCTCGCCGGATCAGCCTAACGTCGGGATCACCTCACAATTCGGTGGAATGATGTGCGGGTGGGGTTCTCCGATTGGAGCGCGACGAGCGTATTCGGTAGGGTCCCTCGCGTGTCGGTCGCCGAAGAACAGCTCGCCGTCGCCGCGGCCACGGAGTCACCGGCAGCGTCGCGCGCCGACCGTTCCCGCAACCGCCGGGCCGACCTCATCGTCGCGCTGGTCTGCCTGGCCGGCGCGATCTACCTGACCTGGGGCCTGTGGCTGTCCCCCAACGACCGGGTGGTGCTGCACAACCAGGGCGACCAGGCGCTGTTCGAGTGGCTGCTGACCTACCAGACGCACGCGCTGACCCACCTGCACAATCCACTGTGGACAACGCTGCTGAACGCGCCGATGGGCGTGAACCTGGCGGTCAACACCTCCATGGTGGTCGTGGGTACCGTCGTCTCCCCGATCACCCTGCTGTTCGGCCCGTCGATCGCGTTCGTGACGGTACTGACGCTGAACCTGGCGCTCAGCCCGTACGCCTGGTACTGGGCGCTGTCACGGTTCGTCACCCGTACCCGCGCGGCCGCCATCATGGGCGGGCTGTTCTGCGGCTTCGCGCCCGGCATCGTGTCGCACGCCAACGCGCACCTCAACTTCACCGCGCAGTACCTCGTGCCGATCATCATCTGGCGGGTGGCGAAACTGCGCGAGCCGGGACACGCGATACGCAACGGGTTGATTCTCGCCGTACTGGTGGCGATCGACTACAGCGTCGGCGCCGAGATGCTGCTCTTCGTCGCGATGGCCTGCGCCGTCTACCTGTTCTTCTGGACGGTCGGCAACTGGGAGCAGGCCAAGTCCGAGGCATCGGTGTTCCTGCGCGGGCTGGGGGTGGCCGGCGCCGCCGGGCTGACGCTGCTGGCGTACCCGCTGTGGTTACAGTTCGCCGGACCGCAGCGGTACCACGGCATCGGCTTCGACCAGATCGTGCACAGCGAGGACCTCGCCTCGTTCGCCGGGTTCTCCTACCTGTCCCTGGCCCGGCTGGCCGGGTTGTGGCGGCAGAACTGGGCGGCCAACTACACCGAGGAGACCGCGTTCTTCGGCCCGCTGCTCGTGGTCCTCAGCGTGCTCGTGGTGGTGCGGCTGTGGCGGCGGGCGGAGATCCGCGCGCTGGCGCTGACCGGCCTGGTGTTCGGGATCCTGTCGCTCGGCCCGCGACTGCGCTTCGACGGCGTCGTGCACTACCGCATCCGGCTGCCGTTCGTCCTGCTGTGGCACCTGCCCGTGTTCGACACGGCGTTACCCGAGCGCCTGGTCCTGGTGATCATCCCGATCGTCGCCGTACTGCTGGCGGTCGGGCTGGACCGGGCCCTGCTGCTGGCGCCGCGGTGGCGTGCCATCTGGGTGGCCGGCCTCGCGCTCGCGCTGCTGCCGCTGGTACCGCTGCCGATCCCGACCACGCACCGCCAGCCGGTACCGCAGTTCTTCACCGACGGCACCTGGCGCCGGTACCTGCACGACGGGCAGACGCTGATGGCGATACCGCCCGCCTCGGACTACCTGCCGGACGGGCAGCGCTGGCAGACCGCCACCAACTTCGCGTTCGCCATCCCGTCCGGGTTCTTCCTCGGCCCCGGCGGCAGGGACGGTCGCAGCCGCATCGGCCCGGTACCCCGGCCCACCGCGCGGCTGCTCACCAACGTGGCGATGCTCGGCCAGCTGCCGCTCATCAGTGACTACGACCGCCAGCAGGCCCGCATCGACCTCGCCTACTGGCACGCCACCATCATCGTGATGTCCGACGGCGGGGACGGCAGCCGCTGGACCCCGAACCGGGGACTGCTGCTGCAGGCGGCCACCGGGCTGTTCGGTACGCCGCAGCGGGTCGAGGATGTCTGGGTGTGGCGGGTGGCGGACATCCCACCTGCGTGACGTGACCGGCACCGGACCGGGCACTACCCTGGGTCGCGTGGTTAACACTGTGATCGGCGCGCCCGCCCTGGAGGTACACCGCGCGGGGGTCGTGGACTACCAGGCGGCCTGGGACGAGCAGCGGCGGCTGCACGAGGAGGTCGCCGACGGCCGCTCCGCCGGCGCCGTGCTGCTGCTGGAGCACCCGAGCGTCTACACCGCCGGCAAGCGCACCCAGCCCTGGGACCGGCCGGTGGACGGTACCCCCGTCATCGACGTCGACCGCGGCGGCAAGATCACCTGGCACGGGCCGGGACAGCTTGTCGGGTACCCGATCCTGCGCCTGCCCGACCCGATCGACGTGGTGGCGTACGTACGCCGGGTGGAACAGCTGATCATCGATGTGTGCGCCGAGGTGGGGCTCGCCGTCGGGCGGATCGACACGCCGGGTTACAGCGGGGTGTGGGTACCGGCCGACGAGCGCGGCCCGGCCCGCAAGGTGGCGGCGGTCGGCATCCGGGTGGCCCGCGGTGTGACGCTGCACGGCTTCTCCCTCAACTGCGACTGCGACCTGGCCGCGTTCAGCCGGATCGTGCCGTGCGGCATCAGCGACGCCGGCGTGACCTCGCTCACGGCCGAGCTGAACCGCCCCGTGACGGTCGCCGACGTGCTCCCGTCGGTCGAGCGCCACCTGGGCAAACTGCTCGCTCAGGCGTCACCGCCTGAGAGAACGTGAGCCTCGTCGCGTACGGGCCTCTGGTGTCCCGCTTGCCCGCTTTACCGGCGTACGCTCAGCAACGTGACCGCCGTGGTGCCTGAAGGCCGCCGTTTGCTTCGCGTCGAGGCACGCAACTCCGCTACCCCGATCGAGCGGAAGCCTCCGTGGATCAAGGTCAAGGCGACCATGGGGCCGCAGTTCACCCAGCTGCGCGGCCTGGTGGAGCGGGAGGGCCTGCACACCGTGTGCCAGGAGGCGGGCTGCCCCAACATTTACGAGTGCTGGGAAGACCGCGAGGCCACCTTCCTCATCGGCGGCGACCAGTGCACCCGGCGCTGTGACTTCTGCCAGATAGACACCGGCAAGCCGGCCGAGTTCGACGCGGACGAGCCGCGCCGGGTGGCCGAATCCGTGGTGTCCATGGGGCTGCGGTACGCGACGGTGACCGGCGTGGCGCGCGACGACCTGCCCGACGGCGGCGCGTGGCTGTACGCGGAGACCGTCCGCCAGATCCACCACCTGCTCCCCGGCTGCGGCGTGGAGCTGCTCATCCCCGACTTCAACGCGCAGCCGTCGCTGCTGGCCGAGGTGTTCGGCGCGCGGCCCGAGGTGCTGGCGCACAACGTGGAGACGGTACCGCGCATCTTCAAGCGGATCCGCCCGGCGTTCCGGTACGAGCGCTCGCTGGACGTGCTGACCCAGGCGCGTACCGCCGGGCTGGTCACCAAGTCCAACCTGATCCTCGGGCTGGGCGAGGAGCGCGCCGAGATCTCCCAGGCGCTGCGCGACCTGTACGACGCCGGCTGCGAACTGCTGACCATCACGCAGTACCTGCGCCCCACCCCGCGCCACCACCCGGTGGAGCGCTGGGTCAAGCCGGAGGAGTTCGTGGCGCTGCGCCAGGAGGCCGAGGCGATCGGCTTCGCGGGCGTGATGAGCGGCCCGCTGGTGCGCTCCTCCTACCGCGCCGGCCGCCTGTACCAGCAGGCCGTCCAGGCTCGGGCCGCGGTCCGCTGACAGCACCCGCGTCCCAGTAAGCTCTGAGACATGGCCAAGGCAGAACCAGAGAAGGCGTCGTTCTTCACCCGGCTCAAGCAGATCGGGATGGTCTTCTCGTTCACCGCGAAGCGCGACAAGCTCTTCGTCCCCCTCGTCGCGCTCGCCGCCGCGGTACCGCTGATCGCCGGCGTGGTCCTGCTGCTGCTCGGCCTGGGCTGGATCTGGATCGTCGCCGCGGTACCCATGGCCCTGCTGTTCGTCATGGTGGTGCTCAACTTCCGGTCCAACAAGGCGATGATGGCCGAGGCCGAGGGGCAGCCCGGCGCCGCCGCGCAGATCGTGGAGACCATGCGCGGCGACTGGCGGGTCACCCCCGCCATCGCGTCCACCACCCAGTTCGACATGGTGCACCTGGTGATCGGCCGGCCCGGCGTGATCCTGCTCGCCGAGGGGAACCCGGCGCGGGTACGCAGCCTGCTGGGTCAGGAGAAGCGGCGGCTGGCCAAGGTGATCGGCAGCGCCGACCTGCGCGACTACGTGATCGGCTCGGGCGACGGTGAACTGCCTGTGGCCAAGCTGCGCTCCACGCTCATGCGGCTGCCCCGCACCATCACGGGCAAAGAGGTCAACGCGCTGGACGCCCGGCTCAAGGCCCTGTCCGCGCGGCCACAGATGCCGAAGGGCGCGATACCAAAGAACATGCGGCCGCCCAAGGGCGCCTTCCGGGCCATGCGGGGCCGCTGACCGCGGCCGTCAGCCCGTGCGGCCGGCCAGGACGATCGTGCCGGCGGCCTTGTCGTGCCACCCGCGCCGCGCACCATCCATGACCAGTGGGGGTACCAGCAGCGTCAGCAGCAGCCCGCGCAGTGCGGCCCGCGGGATGCCCACCGCCGCCTCCGTCGTCACCGAGACGCACCGGATGCGAGCCAGCCACATGCCCGGTGTCTGGCCGAAAACCCCGATGAAGAAGGCGTACTCCGCGATCAGCACCAGCGACGGCGTCCACGCCTCCCGGGACGGGTGGCTGAACAGGCCCGCGGCCAGCACGCACAGAATCCAGTCGACCAGCAACGCGCCGAATCGCGGAGCGAGACCGGCGGGTGCCGGCGGGGTCGGGGTAGT
This sequence comes from Rugosimonospora sp., assembly GCA_035278125.1. Classification (GTDB taxonomy): domain Bacteria; phylum Actinomycetota; class Actinomycetes; order Mycobacteriales; family Micromonosporaceae; genus DATEJJ01. The sequence continues at coordinate 10,957 of DATEJJ010001040.1, read as the reverse complement.
AGTGTCACCGGTTGGGCGCGTCGACTGCTGGGCCACGCACCGAGCGTAGCCGGCACGGTTTGTGACGATCTAGGGCGGGTCCACCGGACCTTAACATGACGGAAACAATCGAGACACGCTCGGGCAACGGCCCCCACATAGCGTCGCGGCCAATCACCAGCGACCAAATGAACCGCTGACCACCTCTGGAATGCCAGGAGGACGTGTTGTTCGCCAACCCCGAGGAACTGCTCCGGTACCTCAAAGACGAGGGCGTCAAGTTCGTCGACGTACGCTTCTGTGACCTGCCCGGGATCATGCAGCACTTCACGGTGCCGGTCGAGTCCTTTGACGAAGATGTCTTCGCCAATGGTGTGGCCTTTGACGGATCGTCCATCCGCGGGTTCCAGCAGATCCACGAGTCGGACATGCTCCTGCTGCCCGACGCGTCGTCGGCGTTCATCGACCCGTTCCGGGTGCAGAAGACGCTCGCCATCAACTTCTTCATCCACGACCCGTTCACGCGCGAGGCGTACTCCCGCGATCCGCGCAACATCGCCAAGAAGGCCGAGTCCTACCTCGCCGCGAGCGGCATCGCGGACACCGCCTACTTCGGTCCCGAGGCCGAGTTCTACGTGTTCGACTCGATCCGCCACGAGACCAGCTCCAACAAGGGCTACTACTACATCGACTCCATCGAGGGTTGGTGGAACACCGGTGCCGAGCAGGACGGCGGCAACCTGGGATACAAGACCCCGTACAAGGCCGGCTACTTCCCGGTCTCGCCGACCGACCACTACGCCGACCTGCGCGACGCCATCGTGTCCAACCTGATCGGCGCCGGGTTCACCGTCGAGCGGGCGCACCACGAGGTGGGTACCGCGGGCCAGGCCGAAATCAACTACCGGTTCTCCACCCTGCTGCACGCCGCCGACCAGCTGCAGCTGTTCAAGTACATCGTGAAGAACACGGCGTGGTCCAACGGCAAGACCGCGACGTTCATGCCCAAGCCGCTGTTCGGCGACAACGGCTCCGGCATGCACACCCACCAGAGCCTCTGGCTCGGCGGGGAGCCGCTGTTCTACGACGAGAAGGGCTACGGCGGCCTGTCCGACACGGCCCGCTGGTACATCGGCGGCCTGCTGCACCACGCGCCGTCGCTGCTCGCGTTCACCAACCCGACGGTCAACTCGTACCGCCGCCTCGTGCCGGGCTTCGAGGCGCCGGTCAACCTGGTCTACTCGCAGCGCAACCGCTCCGCCTGCACCCGCATCCCGGTGACGGGTACCAACGCGAAGGCCAAGCGCATCGAGTTCCGGGTACCGGACCCGTCGGCCAACGTGTACCTGGCGTTCTCGGCGATGCTGATGGCCGGCCTGGACGGTATCAAGAACAAGATCGAGCCGCCGGAGCCGATCGACAAGGACCTGTACGACCTGCCGCCGGACGAGTTCGCGAACGTGAAGCAGGTACCGGGTTCGCTGCCGGAGGTGCTGGACAAGCTGGAGACGGACCACGACTACCTGCTCGAAGGTGGCGTGTTCACGCCGGACGTGATCTCCACCTGGGTGGAGTACAAGCGGGCCAACGAGATCGACCCGATCCGCCTGCGCCCGACGCCGCACGAGTTCGCGCTGTACTACGACGTCTGACCTCATAGCGCTCTGACCTGCCGAAACTCAACTCAAGCACCTGCCCGGAACAATCTGGGAACAAGCGAGCCGTCGACCGGCGCCTGACACAAGGCCCGGTCGACGGCTCGCCTGGCCTTGTCCTCAGCCTCGGGCATGAGGTGGCAGTACGTCCGCAGCGTGAAGCCCGGGTCAGCGTGACCGAGGTACTCGGCGAGCGCCCGGATGTCGACGCCATCCGCCAGAAGCACGGACGCATAGAAGTGCCTGAGCGCGTGGAATCCGTGCTCCCTGGACTCCTCGTAATGCTCCCCCGGATCCCGGTCGCCGATGACACCGGCCGCTACGAGCGCCGGTTTCCACAGGTGCGAGTTGAAGTAGTTCTTGTTGATCGCGGTTCGCTCGCGACCGGTGAACATCAGCTGCACCGTGATCAGCTTGCCGTCCGGCTCCTGCCAGGGCAGCGTGACGGCGACTGCGGGAAACTCCTTCAGGTGCGCAGCCAGCCCGAGCGAGACACAGTCCGAGAGCGGCACGTCGCGTTCCTTGCCGCCCTTCGGGGGCGCGAACACGAGCTTTCCCGCGAGGTACTTGACCTGACGGCGGACGTGGACGATGCGGCGTAGCCAGTCGACATCATCGGGCGAGAGCCCGAACACCTCGCCCTGGCGGAGACCAAGTCCCGAGCCAGCATCCACTGTGGACGCGTACCGCTTTGGCAGCCCGCCCTTCACCGCTTCGACGCGTTCAACCGTCCACGGCTGGACCTTCGACCGGTCGGGCGCAGGCGGCTTGACCGACTTCGCGCGGCACGGGTTACGGGCGATGAGGCCATCGTCCATGGCCGCATTGAGCACCGTCGACAAGTTAGCGAACACAGTACGGACGTAGTTGGGCGCCAACCCCCCTTGAAGCCCACGCACCCACGCCTGAACCAGCGACGGCCGCTGGGCGAGCACCCGTAGCTCGTGGTTGCCGAGAACCGGGTACACGTGGCAGCGGAGCCGCAGTTCGACGGCGGTCCGGGTCGACGGGTCGAACGTTTGGGCCTTCAGCCAGGACAGGGCGTAGTCCCGAAGCGTCTGCTTGCCAGCCTTGGGATCGATGTACTGGCCTCGCGCGACGTCGGTTCGGGCGCCTGCGTCGTATCGATCGGCGTCCGCTTTCTTCTCGAACAGCAGTTGTTTCGGTGCACCTAGGTCGTCCGTGAAGCGCACTCGCCATCTCTTGCCCCGGCCGCACCGCTTCGATGGCACGCGCTCACCATCTGGACCTCGTTTCGAGAGGTACCAAAGATCATCGACGGGCACGCGGCACCTCCTCGTCAGACCACGCCTGTGCCGCCGAGGTCGGCGAAATTGGCCGCTCCGCCCTCGACGCATCGGTAGGCGCCGGGTCCAGATGTCTGTACTTGGCCGGGAGAATGGGAGGGCGTAGCCCTGATCGGCGCATGGTCGCCCGGATCTCTATGAGGCGTGCCAGCGCCGATGCTGCATGGATCCGTGCATTCTCCTGGATGTAAACGCGGTCTTCTCCTGTCAACGGCGCCTCGGGGTCCAGCCAGTCGTCGTCGTAGAAGTCGTCGTCGTCCATGAGCCCCAGCCACACCCCGATGCGCCTGAGCCGCCCGTTCCGCTTCCGGTCGGCCGAGGTAGGGACCTCATCGCCGTCGGTCGACTCGCCGCTGTCGTCGGGTTGCTCGACGTCGTCAGCCAGGTCTGCCCAGTAGACGTACGAGCGCACGGTGTCGTCGTGGCGCTGGTACAGCACCAACGGCTCAGCCGCTTTGAACCATTCGTGATAGTCGTTCGTCACGTAGTTCATCCGCCCAGAGATCCACTGGATCGTGTTCCACGAGTGGGCCAACTGACCGGGTACGACCTGGACGGCACCCGGCAGCTCCAGCGGAGCGATCAGCAGGACCGGCGGCACTTGCAGCGCGACGGCGATGAGCAGTAGCTCCTCCACCGTGACGTCGCGCCGGCGCCGCTTGGCGTCACCGTCCTGGCCCCGTTCGATGTTGGTGAGCGAGGCCGCGGTGAGGTGTGTACCGGGGGCGATCCGCTCGCACTCCTCGGCCAGTTCGCGGATGCTCAGGTCCCGCATCTTGCGGTACCTGCGGATCTGGCCAGCGATCGTGTCGCCGAGGCTTTCGGTCACAGCGACACAGTAGCGAGCCGCTTGACACAACGGAACAACTGGCGCAAGCTTTCGACAGGTTTGGTCAAACGGACACAACGCGTGGCCCGTCGACCTCGTATATGTCGTCATGCCTTGTCATTGTCTGTCACTGGAGTGCAGATGGTCACCCCAAGAAAGCGCCTCGCCACGCCCGAAGAGGTCGCCGAGTACTACGGCGTGCCGGTCGCCACCTTGTACCAATGGCGCGCCCGGGGGCGCGGACCCAAATCCTCCAAAATCGGCCGGCACGTCCGGTACCGCTGGGAGGACGTAGACAAGCACTTCGATAAGTACCTCAAAGAGGGCGACGCTGCCTGATGGCCCGCCTCGCCTCCGATGTCGCCGCCGGCCGCCCGCCTTGGGACGGCCGGCGCTTCGCGTGGTCAGTCCTGGACTACGCCGGCGGCTCGACCCTGGCCGCTGGCGGCGAGCAGGCCGTACCTGTGTCGGGCGGTCCTCACCAGCTTGGCGGCCTGCGCCTGCGAGACGCCGAACTGTTCGGCGACGGCGCGGGTCGGTGCCTTACCCCGGGCGTAGGCGGCTTGGTAGGCGCGCGACACCTCTTGGTAGAACCGGAGATCACGCGCCTGTGGTCGGCCGGGTCGGGCGAATACCTCCACGCTCTCCGCGCCTGCGGCTCTCGCCTTCTCGCTGAATTCTGGCGCCTTGGCCACGATCTTGCCGCTACGGATCGCGTCCCGGCGGGTCTGGGTGATGCGCGAGGCGATGTTCAAGCGCCGCAGCACGCCCGAGGTGATCGGTACCCCCTCGGGGTGCAGCCGGTCCCAGGACACCGCCGGCTCGTAGTTCTCCGCGTGGAACGGGCGCCTGCTCCACGCCTCGATCCCGATCGCCTCGGCGCGCCCGCCGACCTGCGACCAGTGGATCACCAGGCACCAGGTGGCGCCGTCGATCTCGACGAGTTCGGTCGAGCGGTAGTACTCGTCCCCGGTGAGGTCATGGGTCTCCATCTGGCAGACGGTACGGATTCGTCAAAGTCCTGGCAATACCTCGCCCGACTGAGCCAGGACTTCTACCCATACCTGCCAACGACAATGCGCATTTTCGCCTGGTCAAAGTCTTGCCGACACTTATACGAATCATCATCATGGTGATGACCATGAGCCCAGCACAGCAGCGAGGACAGCATGCCGACCTCCCGTACCGAGCAGCTCGCCACGGTCCGCGCCTGGGCCAAGACCGGCCGGGCGCGCACCATCCGGATCGCCGCCGGCGTCTCCCTCGCCGAAATGGCCGCAGACCTGGGAATCACCGCGGCCGGCCTGTCCCGCTGGGAGCGGGGCGAGCGCCGCTGTACGGGTGAGCCGGCGATCCGCTGGGCCGGTCTGCTGGCGCGCCTGGAGCGCGACCTGGCCCGGCCGCGACCGGAGCCGGTACTCGCGACCGCCGGGCCGCCGGGCGACGCCGCCGCTTGACCAAGCCCCGACATGCAGAAGCCGGGCGCTCAATCGCCCGGCCCCGCCCCTCCGACACCACTCAGAGGATCTCCGGTTGAAAACGATAGCCGAACCCGCCAACGCTCCGCAGCCAGCGGACAGGCGGATTACCAGCACAAGCGAAACCGTGACGCGGTTGTGTCACGGGTGTAGCGGGGAGTTCGTACCCTCCCGCTCGGACGCCCGGTACTGCTCGGGCGCCTGCCGGCAGCGGGCGCACCGGCAGCGGCAGGCCCGCGCCGACAACACCCGGTGCCCCTGGTGCTCCGGTTCCGGGCACGTCGACCCGGCGGACACGCGGCTCCTGCTGTACGCGATGTCGCTCGTCAGCCGCGATCCCGGGTACGCCCGCGCCGCCGACCTCTTCGCACCCGTCACGCCGGGAACCGGTACGGGTGACGACCTCGCCGAGGGCTACCGAGCCGCAACGCTGATCCGTAACGGATCCGCCGGGAGCAGCCGGTGATCCCCGACGACCAGATCAGTGCGGCGCTCGCCGAGTCCCGGAACATGCTGCACACCGCCATGCCGGCCACCCGCGGTATCAAACCGCAACGGGGCACGCTGCCCTGGGTCGCGGCCCTGCTGGACGGTCTCCTCGCAGACGCGGCCCGCTGTGCGCACCTGCGGGCGCGGCCGGTACAGCCGTGGCTCATTGCGGTGTCCGAGCGGGTGTGGCGCTGCCGCAGCTGCATGGCGAAGTGCGCCGGCCGCCCGGTCTACGTCGACCTGGTCGAAGAAGGCAGCTGCGACGGGTGCCGCCGGTACGCCGGGCTCGGGCGGCTCACCAACACTGTCATCCGTCAGGACTTCTGGATCTTGTTCCTCGGCCTCTGCGCCCGCTGCACCGCGACGGTCGAGGCGCAGGGCGGTCACATGCTGGACGTTCGTCCCGGTGATTCCCAGTGACCCGGCAGTACGTCGAGACGATCGTCCCCGCCGTCCCAGGGTTCGCGGTGGTCTACGTCGACCCCACCGCCGACGCCACCCATGACGGCGACCCGCGCATGATCCAGCCGGTGATCGCGTGGGCCGTCACGAGCAAGGCAACCGAGACGTCCACCAGCGTTATCTATGTCACGCCGATCACGCCCGTCGGCCCGGTGCACGACAGCAGCCACTGGTTCCTGCAGCGCCCTGACGGCATGTTCGACGTCCCGGAGTTCGGGGTGTACCCGACGCTGCGCGAGGCCGCCGACGAGGTCCGCGAGGTGGCGCGGTTCTGCCGGGAGGCGTTGCCGCCCGTACCCTCCGCTCCCGCCCACAACCGCGTGATGGAGGCCGTCGCGCCGTGACCGCTCCGGAGACAGTCCTCGACGCCGCGCTGTGGGTCGCCCGCGAGCTTGGCTGGTACGTCTTCCCGGTCGACCACCCGGACCTACCGCAGTGCGTCGGGATGCGGACCGACGAGCACAACCCCGCTACGTGCACCAAGCGGGGCAAGCACCCGTGCGTCAAGTTCAGCATCGACGCCACGGCGACCGCGCGGGACATCATCGCTATGTTCGCCGGCACCACGCGCAACTACGGCGTAGCGACCCGGCAGTCTCGGATCATCGGCATCGACGAGGACACGGCGACGCTCAACCAGTTCGCTGCCAGCATCGGCGAGACGGTACCCGAGACCTTCCGGGTCCGTACCGGCCGCGGCGAGCACAAGGCGTTCCAGGTGCCGCTGAACACCGAGGTGACGAACTCCCGGGGCATGCTGCCGCCCGGCATCGATGTCCGGGCGGGCAGCCACGGCTACCTCATCGGACCCGGTTCCAAGCACGCCAACGGAACCATCTACACCGCCACCTGGGACCTGCGCCCGGTACCGGCGCCCGATTGGTTGATCTGGGCACTGACTACGCAACCGGCCTCGGTACCCTCGGCCGACCGGGACGCCGGGCACGACCAGGTACCCGCCAAGGCCGCGGAGCTGATGACCGAACCCGTCCAGGTGGGCGACCGCTCCGAGCAGTTCCACGCCATCGTGGGCGCGTGCAAGCAGGCCGGGATGAGCCCGGCCGCCACCGTCGCCGCGGTGACCCCGTGGTGCGAGCGGGTGGATAAGTTCCGTGGTCGGGTCGACAAGGAGGTGATGCGCTGCTGGCCGAAGCTGAAGCCCCCGGCCGACGTGCTGTTCAAGGGTCTGACCCTGCCCCACGGCACAGCATTCCCCGTACCACCGGACGCCGGAGATCGCGCCGGCTCGGTGGAGGCGGTCGGCGACTCGGACGGCAAGCAGGGCGCGAAGCCGCCCACCCCGCCGCGCATCGACCTGGACGTCACCAACCCGGCCGAGGCGCTGGAATGGCTCCGGAACAGCATCGGCACGGGTCCGCTCGCCGGACTGTTCGACCGGACAGACAGCGTCGTGTTCATCGCCCGCGAGGGCGAGTCCGGGTACACCCCGCCCACCCGCGAGGGCGACCACGACGGGCCGGCGCAGGTACGCCCCACTACCCCGGCGTCCCTCGCCTCGTACATCGACGCCCGGTACCGCTGCTTCAGATGGGTGAAGCGGGACGGGGACTTCGACGCCAAGCCGTCCCTGTTCCCGCTCGACTCCGCCAAGCGGGCAATCGATCTACCTGACCCCGACCTCCGGCCCGGGTTGCGGCGGCTGGCTGGCGTCATCCACACCCCGATCGTCCGCGCGGACGGCTCCGTCCTGGACGCCCCCGGGTACGACCCCGTCACCCGGCTCTACCACCTGCCGGACCCCGGGCTGGTCGTCCCGCCGGTACCGGAACGGCCCACGCCCGAACACGTGAAGACTGCGGTCGCGCTGCTGGCGGAAATGGCCAGCGGGTTCCCATGGAAGTCTGAGAACGACCGGGCGAACTTCTACGGCTTTTTGATCACGCCGCTGCTGCGCAACCTCGCCCCGCCGCCGTACAAGCTGGTCATCTTCGACGCACCGCAGCAGGGTACGGGTAAGACGCTGCTCGCCGAACTCGGCCGCATCCTGCATGGTGGCGTGCTGCGCGGCGGCGTGCAGCACCAGGACGACGCCGAGACCCGCAAGGTCGTCACTACCGTGCTCGCCCGTACCACCGGCCCGGTCGTGATCTTCGACAACCTCACCGGCCTCCTGGACTCCCCGGTGCTGGCCGGGCTGCTCACCTCGCCGGACTGGGCCGACCGGCTGTGGTGCGCCACGGCGAACAACTTCGCCGTCGGGGTGGACATGGTCCGGCGGGTCGTCTGGGTCGGCATCGACGCGCGGATGCCCCGGCCGCAGGACCGGACCGGGTTCACGATCACCGACCTGCCCGGCTGGACGCGCCGGCACCGCGGCGACCTGCTCCACGCCCTCCTCACCCTGATCCGGGCGTGGGTGGCCGCCGGCCGGCCCGTGCAGCCCGCCCGCAGCTCGGACGGCTTCGCGCTGTGGACGCAGGCCGTCGACGCGATCCTGGTGCACGCCGGCATACCCGGCCGGTTCGCCGACCCCGGCACCGCCCGCCAAGAGGCCAGCGCCGACGACGACGAATGGGGGCAGTTCCTCACCACCGCGTACGCCGTCTTCGGCACGGCGACCTGGACGGCCAAGGAGCTGCTCGACCGCGTGCCGACCACCACGTTCTACGGCCTGGCGCCGGTACCTACGCCGGGCGGGTTCTCCATCGACGCCCTCCCCGGGGACCTCGCCGAGAAGGCCGCACGCCACCCGCGCGGACCCGGCGGGCTCGCCCGGTCCCTCGGGATGTGGCTCAACAACCGGGACGGCCGCTTCGTCGGCAGGTTGAGCGTGCGCTCAGCCGGCAGCGACGGCCACGGAACCAAAAAATGGCAAGTTGTCCCACTAGCAACCGAATCGGCATCCGGGACTACGGGACTATCCGGGACTACTGGAGTCATCTCACCGTGTACGAGTACGACACAACTACACGGCGTAACTGCTCTATTAGGAGCACCTCCCCAACCCGCTCCAGCAGTCCCGGCCAGTCCCGTAGTCCCGGATACCGATTGCCCGCCCGCCCGTGGCGTACGCCCGGACAACCCCTTCGGCCTCTATCCGGAGACAACAACCGAAGCGTCCGTTTGCTGCGGCTACGTTCCCGGAACAACCGCGGACGCGCCGTTGGGCCTGGCCTGTGGGCTCTGCAAGAACTCGCCGACCTACCTCGGCCGCAACAACGACGAGGACGCCCGCACGAGCAAATGGATCCCGCGCAACGACAACAGCGGTACCGCCGCCGACGCACCGCTCCCGGCGGACTGGAGCCGCGAGATCTACGAACGCGAGGCATGAGCACGCCTCCGCGACCCGGCGACCGGCGACCGCCTGTCGCTCCGACTCCGATGGGAGACCACAGCAGCATGACCACGATCGACACCAAGTACGAGTACGACGACCGCCCCCACTACGCGTGCAGTTCCATGCACGAGCACGACGACGGCTGCCTCCCCGGCCCGGAGCTGGGCGGTACCCTCCCCGACGACCAGGCATCCGTGGCCACCCCGGAACACCTGCGCGTCCACGGCTCCGAGACGATCCGGTGCAAGCACTGCGCCGGATCCGGCGAGGTCGAAGCCGAGGGCTACCTCGACCTCGACGACGAGCACGCCCTCCTGTGCGAGATGGCTGCGAACACCAATGCCTTGTTCGACGAGACCGACCCGGTCGAGCAGCTCATCCTGCTCGGCCGGATCACCAGCTTCGCCGGCAGGCTGATGTGGCTGACCGGCTGCAACCTCCAGGAGGCGGACGAGAAGCAGGCCCTCGCACGAGAGATCGTCCACGGCAAGGTTGAGGACGGCACTCTGACCCGGCTGCCCTGCGGGCGGGTCATCGAGACCTGTGGCCACGTCGACACGTCCGTCGTTCACGTCGATCACTGACCGCCTTGCGTCCGGCCGCGCCCATCCCGTACGTGGACGCGGCCGGCACCCTGGTTCGCCTGCCCGATGGCCGGTACGCGCCGCCCACCGGCGGCGAGCCCGCCAGCGTCGCCGACCTCGCCAGCGAAGTCATCAAGCGCCTGAGCGGCACCACCTAGGTCCACCTCGTGCCGGGCCGCGCCTACCCAAGCAAGGCGCGGCCGGGGCCACCCTCAAGGAGACCAGCATGACCACCGAGACCACCACCGCGGACGACCTGATCCTCTATCGCCTCCTCGACCAGGCCGCCGCGCAGCTGCACCACAACCTGTCCATCGGCTACACGCCCGACTACGAGCGCCAGCTCGCCGCCGCGGTCATCGGTACCGTGAGCGAAGCCATCGGAGCAGACGCACTCCTCGCCTGGCTCGTCAAAGACCACATGCTCGACCTTGTCAACATCGACTGTCTCCTCGACGACACCGACGAGGGCAGCTACACGATCGTCCAGGGCATCGCCGAGACGCTCCTCACCGCGATCCACGCCCAGCAACGCGAGCGCGACGCCACGCGAGAGCTCGTCGTCGCCGAGATCGTCGCCCGGTCAAGGCGGGAGGACTGACGTGGCCACGCTCCGCTCCGACCAGCAGGCGGTACTCGCCCGCCTCAGCCGTACCCTCCCAGGCGCCCAACAGCCGCCGGCGCCCACCCTGCCGCCCCGGCTCCGCCTCTCCCGCGTACCCGGGGCCCAGCTACGCAAGCAGCACCCCGACCTCGTCAACGTCAGCCGCCCCGCCCGCTCCACGTTCGCCAACCCGTTCACCGTCGGCGCCGAAGGCGACTACCCCACGCGGGAGGAAGCCGTCGACGCGTACCGCCGCTGGATGCTCGGCG
>DATEJJ010001039.1:0-10134 GCA_035278125.1 Rugosimonospora sp. | reverse complement strand
GGCCGGTGCCGCCCACACGGCGAGCGCGCCCCGCCAGCCCCAGTGCAGCCCGCGGTCCAGCGGCTCGGACACGCCCGCCGCCACCGCCGCGGCGCCGGACAGCGCCATCGTGTACACGCCCATCATCAGCCCCACCCGCTCCGGCAGGTCCCGCTTGACCAGCGCCGGTACCAGCACGTTGGCCACGGCGATCGCGCAGGCCACCGGTACCGTCAGCGCGAACAGCCCCACCGCCCCCAGCCGTACCCGCAGCAGCAGGCCCGCCGCGATGGTCGCCAGCACCACGGCGAGTACCCGCTCCATGCCGTACCGGCGGGCCAGCCGGGGTGCCACCGGGGCGAGCAGCCCGAAACAGACCAGCGGCACCGTGGTGAGCAGCGCGCCGGCCGCCGAGGACAGGTGCAGGGCGGCCCGTACCTCGTCCAGCACCGGCCCGACCGAGGCCAGGGCGGGCCGCAGGTTGACCGCCACCAGCGCGATGCCGACGGGCAGCGCCGCGCCCGCCAACCGCCCCGGTGGCCGCCCCATTCAGGCGCGCGTGATCGTGGCCAGCCAGCCGGCCGCGGACGCCCCGCCGCGCAGTTCCAGCGCCGCCGCCTCGATGGCGTCCACCCGCCAGCCCACCGCGAACGTGTCCCGGATCTCCTGCTGGCGTACCCGCCGGGGTCCCCAGTCGCCGGGCTGGTGCTCGCTGAAGCACAGCAGGTGGTACCGGCCGCCCGGCTCCAGGACCGCGCCCAGGCTGGCGGTGAACGCCACCCGTTCCTCGTCATCCAGCACGTGGAACAGGCCGCAGTCCAGGGCGGTGCGGTACCGCTCGCCCAGGGCCGGCAGGTCCAGCACGTCGCCGACGGTGAACCGGACAGCCAGCCCGCGCTCCCGGGCCTTGCGCCGGGCCTTCTCGATCGCGATGGGGGCCAGGTCGACACCGGTGGCGGGCAGCCCGTGGGCGGCGGCCATGAGCGCGTGCTCGCCGGTGCCGCACCCGACGTCGAGCACGGGTCCGGCCAGCCGGCCCGACCCGGCCAGGGCCAGCAGCGCGGGCTGTGGCCGGTCGATGTCCCACGGCCCGGAGTCGGCGATGTATGTGGCGTCGAACATCTCGCCGCGCAGATCACCCATGACTCTTTCTAACACCCGGGCCGGCCGGATGCGCCGGTGCCGCGCGACCGGGCCCCACCCGGTCACCGGACCACCTTTCCGCGTTCATCGACCGGCGCCGCTGGGCGCAGGCGCCCGACCGTTGGGCGACCGGACCGCGCCGATCCGGGTGGTACTCCCGGAAACTGGCCTGGTTACACGATCTCCAGGAGCCGACATGGCCAGACGTGAGAAGATCATCGACCCCGGTCACTGGGCGAGCCTCAAGCCGTTCGGTATCGGCGAAGGGAGACCGAACAACTACCTGGAGATCGTGAAGGCGATCCGGGAGAACCGGCACCAGCTGCGGTACGCGTGGCGGATCCTGCGCCAGGGCACCTGCGACGGCTGCGCGCTGGGTACCAAGGGCATCCGCGACTGGACCATGCGCGAGGTGCACCTGTGCAACATCCGGCTGCGGCTGCTCCGGCTGAACACCATGCCCGCGCTGGACACCTCCATGCTGGCCGATCCCGCCGCGCTGAGCCGCAGGTCAGGCGCCGAACTGCGCGCGCTGGGCCGGCTCGCGGAGCCGATGCTGCGCCGCGCGGGCGAGCCCGGATTCCGCCCGGTCGGCTGGGACACCGCGCTGGAACTCGCGGCCGGGAAGCTGCGCGACGTGCCACCCGGGCGGGTCGCCTGCTACCTCACCAGCCGCGGCGCGCCCAACGAGAACTACTTCGCCGCGCAGAAGGCGATCCGCGCGCTGGGTACCAACTCCATCGACAACGCCGCCCGCATCTGCCACTCGCCCAGCACCTTCGGGCTCAAGGGCGCGCTCGGGGTGGCCGCCACCACCTGCTCGTACACGGACTGGATCGGCTCCGACCTCATCGTGTTCGTCGGCTCCAACGTGGCGAACAACCAGCCCGTGGCGATGAAGTACCTGTACCACGCGCGCAAGGCCGGTACCAGGGTGGTGTGCGTCAACGCGTACCGCGAGCCGGGCATGGCGCGGTACTGGGTACCGTCCAATCTGGAGAGTGCGGTCTTCGGTACGAAGATGACGGACCGGTTCTTCGACATCAACGTGGGCGGGGACATCGGCTTCCTCAACGGCGTGCTCAAGCACATGGTGGAGCGCGGCTGGGTGGACAGGTCCTTTGTGGACGGACACACCACCGGGTACGACGCGGTGGTCCGGTCGCTGGCCGGGCAGGCGTGGCCGGACCTGGAGGCGCAGGCGGGCAGCACCCGGGAGGAGATGCTGGCGCTGGCGGAGCTGCTGCGCGACGCGGGTACCGCGGTGTTCGTGTGGAGCATGGGCGTGACCCAGCACGCGTTCGGCGAGGACAACGTGCGCGCCATCATCAACCTGGGACTGGCCAAGGGTTTCGTGGGCCGGGACCGGTGCGGGCTGATGCCCATCCGCGGGCACTCCGGCGTGCAGGGAGGCGCGGAGATGGGCGCGTACGCGACGGTGCTGCCCGGCGGCGTACCGATCGAGGCGGCGCACGCGGACCGGCTCACCGAACTGTGGGGCTTCAAGGTACCCACCACGCCCGGACTCACCGCGGCGGAGATGATCGACGCGGCGTACGCGGGCGAACTGGACGTGCTGATCAGCTCGGGCGGCAACTTCACCGAGGTGCTGCCCGACCCGGAGTACTGCCGGACCGCGCTGGGCCGCATCCCGCTGCGCGTACACATCGACATCTGCGTGTCCAGCCAGATGCTGGTCGACTCCGCCGGCGACGTGCTGCTGCTGCCCGCGCAGACCCGGTACGAGATGGCCGGCGGGGTCACCGAGACGTCCACCGAGCGGCGGGTCATCTTCAGCCCGGAGGTACCCGGCCCGCGCCCGCCAGCCGCCTGGCCCGAGTACAGGATCTTCGGGGAGCTGGTGGCGCGGGCCCGGCCGGAACTCGCGGACGCCGTGCGGTACGGCGGCACCGCCGACATCCGCGCGGACATCGCCGCCGCCATCCCGCTGTACCGGGGGATCGAGAAGCTGCGCGCGTTCGGCGACGAGTTCCAGTACGGCGGCCCGCACCTGTGCGCGGACTGGCGGTTCCCCACCGACGACGGCAAGGCGCGCTTCTCCGTGATCGCGCTGCCCGACACCCGCCGGCCGGACGGCACGTTCACCGTGGCCACCCGGCGCGGCAAGCAGTTCAACAGCATGGTGCAGGAGCGGCGCGACCCGCTCAACGGGGTGCTGCGCGACGCGGTGCTCATCAACCCGCTGGACGCCGACGCGCTGGGCCTGGCCGACGGCGCCCCGGTACTGCTGGAGAGCGCCAGCGGCCGGCTGCGCGGGCGGATCTGCCGCGCCCCGGTCACCCCCGGCAACCTGCAGGTGCACTGGCCCGAGGGCGAGGTGCTGATCGACCGCACCCGCCGCTCGCCACAGGCGAAGATGCCCGACTACAACGCCATCGTTCGGCTCACCCCCGAGGAGGTCCTGTCGTGACCCGCAATCGCTGGTGGCTCGCTGCCGCCGGGGTCCTGCTCCAGCTGTCCCTCGGCGCGGTGTACGCGTGGAGCGTCTTCTCCAAGGCGCTGCAGAAGGACAACGCCTTCCACCTGACCAAGGCGCAGGCCGCGCTGCCGTTCTCGGTCACCATCGGCATGCTGTTCCTGGGCGCCTTCGTGGGCGGGCGCATCCAGGACCGGCGCGGTCCGCGGTTGGTCGCCCTCACCGGCGGCATCGTGTACGGGGTGGGCATCCTGCTCGCCGGCCTGACGGGCGGCCGGGGCCAGCTGTGGCTGCTGGTGCTGGGGTACGGCGTGATCGCCGGCTTCGGGCTCGGGCTCGGGTACATCGTGCCCGTCGCCATGCTGCAGAAGTGGTTCCCGGACCGGCGCGGGCTGATCACCGGGGTGGCGGTGGGCGGGTTCGGCTTCGGCGCGGTGCTCACCTCGCCGGTGGCGCAGCGGCTGGTCGACCACTACAAGGTGGTACCCACCCGGTCGTTCCTCTGGCTCGGCGTGGCGTACCTGGTGCTCGCCCTGCTCGGCGCGTCCCAGTTCCGCAACCCGCCCGAGGGGTACCAGGTGGCCGGCTGGCAACCGCCCGCCACCGGGCCGGTCGCCGGTACCGACCGGGAGCTGAACCCGGCGCAGGCCCTGCGTACCCCCCAGTGGTACCTGCTCACCGCGATCCTGGCGCTGAACGTGACCGCGGGCATCGGGTTGATCTCGGTCGCCTCCTCCGCGGCCACCGACATCGCCGGTTACAGCGCGGCCGCGGCGGCCAGCTTCACCGGGGTGATGGGCCTGTTCAACGGCGGCGGCCGGGTGTTCTGGGGCTGGCTGTCCGAGTACACCGGGCGGATGCCGGCGTTCATGGGCATGCTGCTGGTGCAGGGCATCTGCTTCCTGATCCTCCCGCACGCCACCGCGCCGGTCCTGTTCGCGCTGCTCGGCGCGCTGGTGTACCTGTGCTACGGGGGCGGCTTCGGCACCATGCCGGCCACCGCCGGCGACCACTTCGGGCTGCGCCACGCGGGTGCCATCTACGGGTTGATGCTGGTCGGCTGGAGCATCGGCGGGGTGGTCGGGCCGCTGCTCGTGGCGAACCTGATCAACGGCAAGTCGTACACGGCCGCGTTCACCACCATCGGCGTGCTGGCGCTGATCGCCGTCGCGCTGCCGCTGGTCACCCGCCCGGCCGGAGTGGTACCCGCCGCGGCGGTCCCCGCACCGGACGCATCCCCGGCGAGCTGACTCCACACGCGCAACTCCAGGTGTAGCCTGTGACGTTACTTAGGAGTAACTTCACGCCATGGACATCCACCACGACCGGCGCGGTACCGGTGAGCCGCTGGTGCTCATCCACGGCATCGGGCACCGCTGGCAGGCATGGGAGCCGGTGCTCGACCGGCTCGCGGAGCACCACGAGGTGATCGCCATCGATCTGCCCGGCTTCGGCCGGTCCCCGGCACCGCCGCGCGGTACCCCGCGGGACATGCCGCACACCGTCGCCGTGCTGGCCGAGTTCATCGCCTCGTCCGGCCTGGGTACCCCGCACGTGGCCGGCAACAGCCTGGGCGGCGGCATCGCGCTGGAGCTGGCCTCCGCCGGGCTGGTGCGCTCGGCCACGGCGCTGGCCCCGGCCGGCTTCTTCAGCCAGGCGGACCGGCTGCGCGCGCTGGCCATCCTGAGCGCGCTGCGCGCCGGGACGTTCCTGCCCGCGCCGGTGATCTACCGCGCGATGCGGGTCGGCGCCGTACGCGCGGCCATGCTCGCCCCGATCGTGGCCCGGCCCCGGCTCCTCGATCCGGAGCGCGCCGCCGGTGACGCGCTGGCGCTGCGCTCCCGCTCGTTCCACCCGGTCGCCTGGGCCGGCCGCACGTACCAGTTCACCGGCGCGCCGGCGGTACCGGTGACGGTGGCCTGGGGCAGCCGGGACCGGATCCTGCCACCCCGGCAGGCGCGGCTGGCCCGGGTGCGGCTGCCCCGGGCACGGCACGAGACGCTGGTCGGCTGCGGTCACGTGCCGATGAGCGACGCGCCGGACCGGGTGGCGGAGCTGATCCTGCAGACCACCGGCGCGCTGTCCCGCCCGGTCCAGCAGCCGGGACAGCGCGCCGGCAGCTCAGCCGACTAGCTCGACGCGGACCGTGCTGCCGGGCTCGGCCAGCGGTACCAGGCTGCCCGGGCACGGTTCGCCGTCCACCCGCAGCTGCCAGGACCGGGGTGCCGTGCCGGCCGGCTTGCGCACGCTGATCCGGTACGTGGCGCCCCGGTACCGGCGGGTCGCGGTGTACCCCTCCCACGCCAGCGGCAGCACCGGCTCGACCCGCAGCCCGTCGAAGTCCGGCCGCACGCCCAGGATCCACTGCGTGACCGCCACGTAGTTCCACGCGGCGGTACCGGTGAGCCAGGAGTTCTTCGCCTCGCCGTGGGTGGGCGCGTCCGGCCCGGCGATGGTCTGCGCGTACACGTACGGCTCGCACTTGTGCAGCTCGCTGATGTCCTCCCGGGCGGACGGGTTGATCCGCAGGTAGTAGTCGAACGCGCCGTCCCCGTTGCCCACGATCGCCTCGGCGATCATGATCCACGGGTTGGTGTGGCAGAAGATGCTGGCGTTCTCCTTGTACCCGGGCGGGTACGAGGAGATCTCGCCGAACTCCAGGTGGTAGTCGGCGTACGCGGGCTGCTGCAGCACGATGCCGTGCGCGCTGGCCAGCCGGTCCCGCACGCTGGCCAGCGCCCGGGTGGCCATCCCGTCGTCCACGCCCACCCCGCCCAGCACGCACATGCCCTGCGGCTCGATGAAGATCTGCGCCTCGTCGTTCTCGGCCGAGCCGATCACGTTGCCGTAGTAGTCGTACGCGCGGCGGAACCAGGCGCCGTCCCAGCCGTGCTCGGTGATGGTGGCGGCCATCTTCTCACCGGCCGCCTGGTAGGTGTCCGCCTCCTCCTGCAGCCCGCGCAGCCGCGCGATGCCGGCCATCTCCCGCGCGGCGTACGCGAACAGCGCGGCGATGAAGACCGACTCGGCCACCCCGCCACCCTTGTTCTCGGTGGTCTGGAACGGCTCGCCCGGCGTGTCGGAGAAGCAGTTCAGGTTCAGGCAGTCGTTCCAGTCGGCCCGGCCGATCAGCGGCAGGCCGTGCGGGCCGAGCCGGTCCAGGGTGTACCGCAGCGAGCGGGTCAGGTGCTCGTACAGCGGGGTGCTGCGGGTCGGGTCGTTGTCGTACGGCACCGACTCGTCCAGGATCGAGGTGTCCCCGGTCTCCCGCAGGTACGCGGCCACGCCGGTGACGAGCCACAGTGGATCGTCGTTGAAGCCGGAGCCGATCGCGTCGTTGCCCCGCTTGGTCAACGGCTGGTACTGGTGGTACGCCCCGCCCGTGTCCAGCTGGGTGGCGGCGATGTCCAGGATGCGCTGTTTGGCGCGCGGCGGCACCATGTGCACGAAGCCGAGCAGGTCCTGGTTGGAGTCGCGGAAGCCCATGCCGCGCCCGATCCCGGACTCGAACCCGGACGCCGACCGGCTCATGTTGAACACGGCCATGCACTGGTACGCGTTCCAGATGTTCACCATCCGGTTGGTGTCCTGGTCCGGGGTGTCCACCTGGAGCGTGCCGAGCAGGTCGCCCCACGCCTCGCGCAGTTCCGCGAAGCCGTCGGCCACCGTTTCCGGGCGCAGCCAGCGCTCGATGACCGGGCGCACGTACCGCTTGTTGAGGGTCTGCGAGCCGGGCGGGTCGAACTTCTCCGCGCGCGGGTTCTCCGCGTACCCGAGCAGGAAGACCACCTCGTGCGACTCGCCGGGCGCGAGCGAGAGCCGGACGTGGTGGCTGCCGACCGGGGCCCAGCCGTGCGCGACCGAGTCGAAGGAGGCGCCGCGCTCCACCGCCGCCGGCTGGTCCCAGCCCCGGTACGCGCCGAGGAACGCCTCGCGCTGGGTGTCGAACCCGGCCAGCGGCTCGGAGCAGGCGAAGTACGCGAAGTGGTCGCGCCGCTCGCGGTACTCGGTCTTGTGGTAGATGACGCCGTCGACCACCTCCACCTGCCCGATGGACAGGTTGCGCTGGAAGTTGGTGGCGTCGTCCTGCGCGTCCCAGAGGCAGAACTCGACCGAGGAGAACACGGACAGCTCCACCGGAGTGTCGCGCTCGTTGGTGACGCGCAGCCGCCACACCTCGTGCGTCTCGCCGAGCGGGACGAAGTACAGCGTCTCGGCCCGTACCCCGCGGCGCAGCGAGCCGATGCGGGTGTACGACATGCCGTGCCGGCACTCGTACTCGTCCAGCTGCCCGCGGGTCGGCTGCCAGGTCGGCGACCAGTACTCGCCGCTGGCGTCCTCGCGCAGGTACAGGTAGCGCCCGCCCAGGTCCAGCGGCACGTTGTTGTAGCGGTACCGGGTCAGCCGGCGCAGCCGGGCGTCCTGGTAGAACGTGTATCCGCCCGCCGTGTTGGAGATGATGCCGAAGAGCCCCTCCAGGCCGAGGTAGTTGAGCCAGGGCAGCGGGGTGTCCGGGCGCGTGATGACGTACTCGCGCTGCGCGTCGTCGAAGTAGCCGTACTTCATCGTGTCTCCCCATGGCGGCGGTCCGTACGGCCATGGGAGCGCTCCCATGATCGTGCGTACCTGTCCCGCCTCGCTCAAGGAACCGGTCGGGGTTAGGTTACCTGCGCGGGTGCGCCAGGTCAGCCCGTCCTTGATCAGAAACTCCCGGATACAACCGGTTGCGACGCGGGGGACCGGCCCGGGGACTGGCGGTCCCGCCGCCGCGGCACGCATCGGCTGCGATCACTGCTTTCAGCAAATTGCCCCGGTACCCGGGTAAACCGTGCTTCTAACTCAACCCCAGCCGGCGGCGGACCTCGGGGCGGCGCAGCGGCGGGAGGACCGGTGGCTCCTGGCGGCGCGGGGGCAGGCCGGCGAGCAGGCGGGTGGTGATCTCCGCGATCTGGCCGACCGCCTCCTGCATCGCGGCGGCCACGGCCGGGTTGGGCCGGCCGACCCCGGTGACCTTCCGGACGAACTGGGCCGCGGCGGCCTCGATCTCTTCGGCGGTGGCCGGCGGCTGCAGGCCGCGCAGCTCGGTGATGTTGCGACACATGCGCCCAAAGATACGGCGCGTCACCGGGCCCGGTCCGCGAGCGTGTTCCAGAAACCGATCTCGTAGCCCTGCGGCAGCCGGGCGTAGCGCACCCCGCCGGTGGGGGTCGTGCCCGCCGGCCACGTCGCGGCGCAGGCGGTCGAGCAGGTCGCGGGCGTCCGCCGTCATCTGCCGCCGTCCGGAAATCCGAGGAGGGTACGGGGGAGGGCCGCCGCCAGGCCGAGGTACAGCAGGCGCCACCCGGGTACCGGCGCCACCGGTCCGGCGGAGGCCCGGCCGGGGCAGCAGGAACTGGTCCACGCACGGCGGGGCCACCAGGTACCGGGCGAAGGCGGTGATACCGGTGAAGCCGGGCAGGTTGTTCGCGATACCGGCAACGGCCAGCAGCACGCTCACCGCCACCACGTGCCCCCAGCCGAACGGCCCGTCGTACCGGGTGGCGAGCAGGTTGAAGGCGAACGCGATCCAGCCGGCGGCGACCAGTACCAGCAGCAGCCGGCGGTGAAGGTGACCCAGAGCGCCACGAAGTGGTACCGCGAGCGGCGCCGCTCCAGCGGGACCACGCCGGTACCGGCGCTGGCGGAGTCGTGCCGGATCTCCTCGGTGCTGGCGGCGCGGGAGAACTCGCCGACCATCCATCCATGGTCCCGGATCGAGCACGGGCAGGGAAGGGCGCGCTTGCGTGAAAGGGCACCGGCGGGGCACGATCCTTACTGATCAGCGAGTCAGTAGGGGAGGTTGCCGTGGCGTACGACGTGGTGGTGGTCGGCGGCGGGCACAACGGTCTGGTGGCCGCGGCGTACCTGGCCAGGCGGGGACTGTCGGTGTGCGTGTGCGAGGCCCGCGAGGTGGTGGGCGGGGCGGCCGTCAGCGAGCACCCGTTCGGCCCGGGGTACACCGTCACCTCACTGTCCTATGTGGTCAGTCTGCTCGCCCCGGAGCTGGTACGCGACCTGGAGCTGGTCCGGCACGGCTACCACGTGTACCCGCAGGGCCCGTACTTCGCGCCGCGCCGCGACGGCCGGTACCTGCAGCTGCCCGACGACCCCGGGCAGCGGCGGGAGCGGATCGCGGTGTTCTCGGGCAAGGACGCGGACGCGTACGAGCGCTGGGAGGAGTGGCTGTCCGGGCTCGGCCGGCTGGTCGGTCCGCTGCTGCACCAGATCCCGCCCAAGCTCGGCTCGCGCCGCCCGGCCGACCTGCTGGCCCAGGCGGCGCTGCTGGGCCGGCTGCGCGGGATCGGGGTACGCGAGGCGGTGGACCTCACCCGGCTGTTCACCGCGAGCATCGGCGACCTGGTGGAGGAGCACTTCGAGTCCGACGCGATGCGCGGGGTGCTGTCCGTGTCCGGGGTCATCGGCACCTGGGCCGGCCCGCGCTCCCCGGGTACCGCCTACGTCGCCCTGCACCACCACGTGGGCGAGGTGGGCGGGCAGGCCGGCGCGTGGGGCTTCCCGCGCGGCGGGATGGGCGG
>DATEJJ010001038.1:0-11966 GCA_035278125.1 Rugosimonospora sp. | reverse complement strand
GCGCTCGGCGACCACGCCGTCGGCGCCGTAACGGAAGCGAGCGTCGCGGGCCTGGTCCGGCGGCAGCAGCACGGGGACGACGGCGTCGAGGGTGCGCCAGCCGATGCCGGTCGCGGCGGCGGCGACCACGCTGTCCGGGGCGCTGCCCCGCAGCAGCAGGTCGGCGAGCTGCCGGCGGCGGCGATCGCCCTCGCCGGCCTGCTCGCGCAGTTGCAGGGTGTACCCGTCGGTGCTCGCGGCGGCCAGTTCGTCGACGTACGCGTTGATCGCGTCGGAGAGGTCGATCAGCTCGGCGGTGCCCACCTGCCGGACCTCGGCGAGCGCCTCGCTGGCGCTGCGCAGCATGAGCCGCGAGGCCACGCGCAGGGCGGCGAGCATGGCCTCGGGGCCACGGTCCTCGCGCGCCTCGGCGGCCCCGAGGCTGACGAAGACCTCGCGGAACGGGGGCGGCAGCGCGGGCTCGGCGGTGCCCACCAGGTCGAGGAAGCGTTCCAGGGCGACCGCCACGGCGTTGCGCACGTCCTGCTCGAACTTGGCGCCGCCGGTCTCGGCGAAGACCGGAGTGGCCTGCCGGATCGCGTCGGCGACCTCGCGCACGGCGGCGTCCAGGCGTCGCCGCATCGCCGTGGCCAGGTCGGCCGGCAGGCGCTGCCACGGTACGGGGGACACCGGCGCCGCGTTCACCCCACGATTTTGTCACGGCGGGATAAAAAGGTGCCGCGACTCCGCTGCTGTCGATACGCAGAATTTGTACCGGTCACGGGCGACGATGGGGTTGCAGCGCGGCTCGATCCGAGGAGGCTCCCGTGCGGTACCGCAGCTCCCGCCAGCACGTCGTGGACATGTGCCGGACCATGCTCGAACGCGGCTACCTCAAGGCGACCGAGGGCAACGTCTCGGTACGCATCCCCGGCCAGCGGCTCTACGCCGTGACGCCGAGCAACTACGACTACGACAGGATGCGGGTCGAGGACGTCTGCATCGTGGACTTCGACGGCAAGCACGTGCCCGACGAGTCCGGCACCAACCTGCCGCCGTCCATCGAGTGCGGCATGCACGCCAACATCTACCGCGAGCGGCCGGACGTGCACGCGATCGTCCACACGCACCAGCCGTACGCGTCGGCGCTGGCGTTCCTGCGCAAGGAGATCCCGGCGCTCACCGACGAGCAGGTGCGGTTCCTGGGGCGCCGGGTCGCGATCATCCCGTACGCGCCGTCGGGTACGGGGTTCCTGGCGCGGAACGTGCAGAAGAAGGTGGCCAGCGGGGACAACGCGTTCATCATCGCCAACCACGGGATCGTGGCGCTGGGTACCGATCCGGACCGGGCGGTGTTCAACATGGCGCTGCTGGAGAAGGTGTCGCTCGCGTACCTGCTGGCGCTGGCGACGGAGAGCGGGAAGGTGTATACGATCCCGGCGCCGGTACGGGAGATCGCGTTCACCAAGCTGCGCGCGGACGAGAAGCGGATCGCCGCCCAGATCACGGACGCGGTGCCGCCGGTGCGGGTACCCGAAGCGGAGGAACTGCCCAGCGCGGACGCCACGGCGGCCGACGTCGCCGCGGCCGGCGCGCCCCGGCCGCAGACCACCACGGTCGCCACGCCGGGCAGCGAGTCGGCGCAGTTGGGGTACGCGATCAGCAGCTACCCGGACGTGGACGACGTGATGCGGCGGCTCAAGGCGCTGGTGGCGCAGCCGGTACGCGGGCTGCGGCACGACGCCATGCTCGACGTGCTCAACTACTACGACGCCAAGTGCCGGGGCAGCAAGGAGCTGACCGACCGGGCCAAGCAGCGCATCCCCGGCGGGGTGCAGCACAACCTGGCGTTCAACTACCCGTTCC
This sequence comes from Rugosimonospora sp., assembly GCA_035278125.1. Taxonomy (GTDB): domain Bacteria; phylum Actinomycetota; class Actinomycetes; order Mycobacteriales; family Micromonosporaceae; genus DATEJJ01. The sequence goes on along the minus strand of DATEJJ010001038.1, from coordinate 10,121 downwards.
CGCTGGCCGTGGACAAGGCGGAGGGCGCGTACCTGACGGACCGGGACGGCAACACGTACATCGACTTCCTGCAGGCCGGCGGCCCGACGATCCTGGGCAGCAACTACGCGCCGGTCAACGAGCGGGTCGGCGAGGTGATCCGCGAGTCGGGGCCGGTGACCGGGCTGTTCCACGAGTACGAGCTGAAGCTGGCCGAGATCATCCACCGGTACCTGCCGCACGTGGAGATGTACCGGTCGCTCGGCTCGGGTACCGAGGGCGTGATGGCGGCGGTACGGGCGGCACGCGCGTTCACCGGGCACCACATGGTGATCAAGGTGGGCGGCGCGTACCACGGCTGGTCCGACACGATGACGTACGGGCTGCGGGTGCCGGGCTCGTACCGGATGAACGCCAAGGGCATCCCGTTCGGCGCCACCCTCAACACCCGCGAGGCGTTCCCGCACGACCTGGGCGCGCTCAAGCGCAAGCTGATCGAGAACCGGGCCCGGGGCGGTACCGCCGCGGTGATCGTGGAGCCGGTCGGGCCGGAGTCCGGGACGCGGCCGGCGCCGTACGACTTCAACGCGAAGGCGCGCGCGCTGTGCGACGAGTTCGGCGCGCTGCTGGTCTTCGACGAGGTGGTCACCGGGTTCCGGCTCGGCATGGGCGGCGCGTCCGGGTACTTCGGGGTCACGCCGGACTTGACCGTGCTGGGCAAGGCGGTCGCGGGCGGGTACCCGATGGCCGGCGGAGTGGGTGGCCGGGCCGAGGTCATGGCGGTGTTCGGCTCCGGGCTGGACGGCAAGAGCGGCGCGCACATCCAGGTGGGCGGCACCCTGTCGGCCAACCCGCTGTCCTGCGCGGCCGGGTACTTCGCGATCGAGGAGATGGCCCGGACCAACGCGCCGGTCATCGCCGGGCGGGCCGGCGACCGGCTGACCCGCGGGCTGCAGCGCCTCATCGACCGGTACGGGCTGCCGTACGTGGCGTACAACCAGGGGTCGATCGTCCACCTGGAGTGCAGTGGCGTCATGCTGCTCGACATGCGTAACCCGATCAAGCTGCTCAGGGAGAACAAGGCGCGCAAGCGGCTGATGGAGGAGATGGGCGCGGCGTACGCGGCGCACGGGATCATCACGCTCGCGGGTTCCCGGATGTACACCTCGATGGCGGACACCGACGAGGTGATCGACTCGGCGCTGTCCCGGTTCGACCAGGTCTTCGCGCTGGTCGAAGGGGTCTGATGGGAGCCACGCCGCCACAGGTGCTCGCGATCGACCTGGGTACCTCCGGGATGAAGGCCGCGCTGGTGGCCGCCGACGGTACGGTCACCGGCTGGGCCGAGCGGGCGGTACCGCTGCAGGTGCTGCCCGGCGGCGGCGCCGAGCAGGACCCGGTGGCGTGGTGGAAGGCGCTGGCCGAGGTGGTCGCCGATCTGGGCCGCAGCCACCCCGGGCACCTGCGCGCGGTGACCACGGTGTGCGCCTCGACCCAGGGCGAGGGCACCATCGCGGTGGACGCCGGCGGCGAGCCGCTGACCCAGTGCATCAGCTGGCTTGACATGCGCGGCGCGGCCAACCTGCGCCGGCAGTTCAGCGGCTTCCCCTCGTTCAACGGGGTATCCGCCCGGCGGGTGCTGCGGTGGCTGCGCCTCACCGGCGGCATGCCGTCGCTCGCGGGCAAGGACCCGGCCGCGCACATGCTGCTGGTCCGCGACACCATGCCCGACGTGTACGCGCGCACCGCGACGTTCCTCAACGTGCTGGACTGGATCAACCTCAAGCTGACCGGCCGTACCGTGGCCACGGTCGACTCGATCCTGACGTCCTGGATCACCGACAACCGGCGACCCGACGGCATCGGGTACTCGCCCGCGCTGGTCGCCGACTGCGGGATCGACCGGTCGAAGCTACCGGAGATCGTCGCGTGTACCGAGGTGATCGGCACGCTCTCCGCGAGCGCGGCGGCGCACCTGGGGCTGCCCGAGTCGGTACGCGTGGTGGCCGGCGCGATCGACAACACGGCCGCGGCGGTGGGTGCCGGTACCACCGGCGACAACCAGCCGCACCTGTACCTCGGTACCTCGTCCTGGATCGCGGCGCACGTACCCAGGAAGAAGACCGATGTGGTCGCGCAGATCGCGTCGCTGCCGTGCGCGGTGCCGGGCCGGTACCTGATGACCGCGCTGCAGGCCACCGCGGGCGCCAACCTCACCTGGCTGCGCGACAAGCTGGTCGAGTACGACGATCCGCTGGTCGGCGCCGGGCACGTGAGCCGGGACGAGGGCACCATCTTCGACGCGTTCGACCAGATCCTGCCGACCGTGCCGCCCGGCGCCAACGGCGTGCTCTACACGCCCTGGCTGTACGGCGAACGCGCGCCGGTGGACGATCCGAGCCTGCGCGCCGGGTTCTTCAACATCTCGCTGGACACGAACCGTTCGGACCTGCTGCGGGCGGTCTTCGAGGGCGTCGCGCTGAACACGCGCTGGCTGGCCAAGGCCGTGGACCGTTTCCTCGGTACGCCGGTCAGCTCGATCGTGATCACCGGTGGCGGCGCGCAGTCCGACTCCTGGTGCCAGATCTTCGCCGACGTGCTCGGTGTGGAGGTCCGCCGCGACGCCCGGCCGGTGGCGGTCAACGCGCGGGGCGCGGGCTGGATCGGCGCGGTGGGTACCGGCATGGTCAGCTTCGCGCAGCTCCCCGACCTGATGCGCAACGACCACGTCTTCGTACCCGACCCGGGGACGCACGCCCGGTACGACGAGGTGTTCGACGTGTACAAGGAGCTGCACAAGCGGCTCGCTCCCGTGTACCGCCGGCTCAACCGCTGACGCCGATCACCCGTGGCATGATGCTGGGCGTGCCAGCTGATCAGCGGCCGGGGCTGCGCCCGGCGTACCCGGTCCGGACCGGTCGCCTGCTGCTGCGCCCGCTGACGGCTCGCGACGCGGACGCGCTGGCGTACCGTGGCCTGCCCGAGGTCGCCCGGTACGTGCCGTTCGACCCGATGGACCGGGCGGTGATCCTGGACCGGCTCGCCGGACCGTGGTCGCGTACCGAACTCACGGCCGAGGGGCAGGCGCTGACGCTGGGGATCGAGCTGGCGGCGACCGGCGAACTGGTCGGGGACGTGGTGCTGTTCTGGCGCAGCCGGGAGCACGGCGGCGGGGAGGTCGGGTACGTGCTGAACCCGGCGTACGCCGGGCACGGGTACGCGACGGAGGCGGCGCGCGCGATGCTGCGGCTGGGGTTCGAGGAGCTGGGGCTGCACCGGATCGTGGCGCGCCTGGACGAGCGCAACGAGCCGTCGGCGAAGGTGGCCGGCCGCCTGGGGATGCGGCTGGAGGCGCGCCTGGTGCGGAACGAGCTGTTCAAGGGGGAGTGGAGCACGGAACTCGACTTCGCCATGCTCGCCGAGGAGTGGCCGGCCCACCGCGACCGCTCCGGGTGACCGTTCCGGAACTGTCCAATGTGGGCGGAAATGCGGCCAGCGGCCCTGCAGGGTGATTTGGGGCTGGAATGATCACGGTCGTCGGGACATGCTGGACGGTGTGGATAGCGGCTTGACCGTGCCGGTGTGGTTACTGGATGTCGATGGCGTCCTCAACACCACCCGGCCGGGCTGGGGTGCGGCACCCCGGCGTGCCGTCGCGTTCTCCGACGGGATGAACTGGCCGATCCGCTGGGCACCCGCGCTGATCGACCGGATCCGGGGGCTGCACGCGAGCCGCACGGTCGAGATCCGGTGGTGTACCACGTGGTGCCCGGACGCGCACCAGCTGGAGGGGCTGTTCCGCCTCCCGTGCCTGCCGCGTGCGCTGCTGATGGACCCCGTGCCGCGCGGCGCGGAGGGGCGGGCCGCCAAGCTCGCCGCCGCCCGGAGCGTCCTGGACGACGAGGGGCGGTGCCTGGTCTGGACCGACGACGACGCGATCCCGGAGACCTGGCTGCTGCGCGACGAACTGGAGGCGGGTGGCCGGGCGCTGCTGATCGCCCCGTCGCCCCGGCGCGGCCTGCAGCCGTCGCACCTGCACTCGATCGAGGCGTTCCTCCGCCGGCACCGGGAGGCCGCGACCGTGCCGCAGGGTTCCGCCCGGCGGAGGTTGACCAGGCGGCGCGGCGCCCACGTCAGGTGACGGCGCGGATGCTCCGGTGTAGCGCGGCGGGCACGTCGGGCACGAGTTGGTGGGTGGCGTCGCGCACCACGACGCGGCCGCTGGCGAGCACGTGCCGCACGTCGGCGGCGCTCGCGGCGAACACCGCGGACTCGGCGGCGGTTGCCGGGTCGAAGCCGGCCAGGCGCGGCGTGTCGAGCGCCACCGTGACCAGGTCGGCGCGGCAGCCGGGTTCGATCCGGCCGGCGTCGGGCCAGCCGAGGCTGGCGTGACCGTCCACTGTGGCCGCCCGGAGTAGTTCGGCGGCCGGCCAGTGGCCGCGGGTACCGGTGCGCAGCCGCTCGTCCAGTTCGACGGCCCGCGCCTCTTCGAACAGGTCGATGACGGCGTGGCTGTCGCTGCCGAGGGTGAGCGGCGCGCCGGCGGCGGCCAGCGCCCGCGCCGGTCCGACGCCGTCGGCCAGGTCGCGTTCGGTGGTGGGGCACAGGCAGATGTGGGTACGCGCGCCGCCCAGCGCGCGGATGTCCGGCGGGGTCAGGTGCGTGGCGTGTACCGCGCTGGTACGGGCGGACAGCGCGCCGGCCCCGGCGAGTACCTCGGTCGGGGTGGCCCGGTACGCGGCGAGGCACGCCTCGTTCTCGGCGGGCTGCTCGGAGAGGTGGGCGTGCAGCGGGGCACTCCGGCGCGCGGCCCAGGCGATGACGGGTGGCATCTGGTCGGGCGGGACGGCCCGTACGGAGTGCAGGGCGGCACCCATCCGGGCGTGCGGTACGACGCGCAGCGCACTCTCCACTGTGGACGCACGTACCGCCCAGCGGTCGGCGTCGCCGTCACCGAAGCGCAGCTGCGGACCGGCCAGCGGCCTACCGATGCCGCCGGACAGGTAGCACGTGTCCAGCAGGGTGATCCGGATACCGGCGTCCCCGGCGGCGGCGATGAGCGCCTGTGCCATGGCGGCGGGGTCGGCGTACGGGGTGCCGCCGGGGGCGTGGTGCAGGTAGTGGAACTCGCCGACGCAGGTGACGCCGGCCAGCGCCATCTCGGCGTACACGGCGCGGGCGAGGGCGTGGTACCGGTCGGGGTCGAGCCGGTCGGCGACGGCGTACATCTGCTCGCGCCAGTTCCAGAAGGTCCCCGAGCCGCCCTGGGTTCGGGCGCGCAGCGCGCGGTGGAACGCGTGCGAGTGCGCGTTGGCCAGTCCCGGCAGGGTCAGGCCGGGCAGCCGTACCGAGCGGGGCGGTGGTACCTCGACGCCGGGGCGTACCGTGCTGATCCGGTCGCCGGCCACCTCGATGAGCACGCTCGCGGCGTTACCCTGCGGCAGCCACGCGTACTCGGCCCAGAACGCGGTCAGCTCCGGCACGCGAGGTCCTCCAGCACGCTGGCGAGGGCCACCACACCGGCCTCGCAGTCGCCCGGGGTGGCGTGCTCGGTGGGCGCGTGCGAGACGCCGGTCGGGTTGCGGACGAACAGCATCGCGGCGGGTACCCGCTCGGCGAGTACCGCCGCGTCGTGCCCGGCACCGGTCGGCAGCACCGGTACCCCGTCCAGCCGGTCCCGGATCCGGTCGCGCAGTTCACCGGCGAACTCCACGGCGGGCGTGTACGACTCGCGGGTGCCGAGCACGGCGGTACCGTCGCGGGTGGCCCGCTCGGTGGCCGCCCGCAGGATCTCCGCGATCACCTCGGCCAGGGTCTGCTCGTCGGGTGCCCGGGCGTCCAGCCAGGCGTGCACTGTGGACGGTACGGCGTTGGTGGCGTTGGGCTGCACCAGTACCTTGCCGATGGTGGCGAGCGCGCCGGCCAGCCGCGCCTTCTTCCGGGCGGCGAGCACGGTGGTGGCGAAGGTGAGCATCGGGTCGCGCCGGTCGGCGAGCTGCGTGGTACCCGCGTGGTTGGCCTCGCCGGTGAAGTCCAGCCGCCACCGGCCGTGCGGCCACACCGCGCTGGCCACGCCGAGCGGCGCGTCCCGGTGTACCAGTGCCCGCCCCTGCTCCACGTGCAGCTCGACGAACGCGCCGAGCTGGCCGAGCAGCGCCTCGTCCGGCCCGATCGCCTCCGGGTCGAGGCCGGCGGACTCCATGGCCGCGCCCCAGGTGACGCCCTGCGCGTCGCGCAGCCCTCGGGCCCGCTCCGCCGGGATGGCACCGGTGAGCAGCCGGGAACCCAGGCACGGTACGCCGAAGCGGGCACCCTCCTCCTCGACGTACACGGTCACGGCGAGCGGGCGTACCGGCCGGGCGCCCCGCGCGCGCAGCAGGTCCACCGCGGCCAGCGCGCTGACTATCCCCAGTGGACCGTCGAAGGCGCCGCCGTCAGGTACCGAGTCCAGGTGCGAACCGGTGACCACGGCACCCGGGCCGGGTGCGCCCCACCACGCCCACAGGTTGCCGTTGCGGTCGGTGCGCACGTCCAGGCCGCGGGCCCGGGCGGTGTGGGTGAACCAGTCCCGGGCGGCCAGGTCCGCGCCGCTCCAGGAGAAGCGCCGGTACCCGCCGGTGTTCCGGTCCCGCCCGATCGGCAGCAGTTCCCGCCACAGCGCCGCGAAGCTCACGGCATCTCCTGCTCGCTACGCGAAGCGCTCTGGTGCGCCGCCTTCCTCCGGCGACAGCGCCCGCCGTTGGTTCCGGTCCGCGTCGCCTCCGTCCAGGCGACGCCGCGCTTCGCTCCGCTCACGGCTCCCCCATGGGCACCCGGACGCCGCGCTCGGCCGCGACCTCGGCGGCGCGCTCGTAGCCGGCGTCGACGTGGCGGATGACGCCGGTACCGGGGTCGTTGGTGAGCACGCGTTCGAGCTTCTGCGCGGCCAGCGGCGTTCCGTCGGCGACGGTGACCTGGCCGGCGTGGATGGAGCGGCCGATGCCGACGCCGCCGCCGTGGTGGATGGACACCCAGGAGGCGCCGGAGGCGGTGTTGAGCATGGCGTTGAGCAGCGGCCAGTCGGCGATCGCGTCGGAGCCGTCGGCCATCGCCTCGGTCTCCCGGTACGGGCTGGCCACCGAGCCGCAGTCGAGGTGGTCCCGGCCGATGACGACGGGCGCTTTGAGTTCGCCCGAGGCGACCATCTCGTTGAAGCGCAGCCCGGCCCTGTCCCGCTCGCCGTAGCCGAGCCAGCAGATGCGCGCCGGCAACCCCTGGAACGCCACCTTCTCGCCGGCCAGCCGGATCCACCGGGCCAGCGACCCGTTCTGCGGGAACAGGTCCAGCACCGCCCGGTCGGTGGCGGCGATGTCGGCCGGGTCGCCGGAGAGCGCGGCCCAGCGGAACGGGCCCTTGCCCTCGCAGAACAGCGGCCGGATGTACGCGGGTACGAAGCCGGGGAAGGCGAAGGCGCGGGGGTACCCGGCGAGTTGGGCCTCGCCGCGGATGGAGTTGCCGTAGTCGAAGACCTCGGCACCGGCGTCCAGGAAGCCGACCATCGCCTCGACGTGCGTGGCCATCGAGGCGCGGGCGCGCTCGGTGAACTCGTCCGGCTTGTCCGCGGCGTACCCGGCCATGTCGGCGAAGTCCACGCCCAGCGGCAGGTACGCGAGCGGGTCGTGCGCGGAGGTCTGGTCGGTGACGATGTCCACCGGCGCGCCCTGGGCGAGCAGGCGGGGTACCACGTCCGCGGCGTTGCCGAGCACCCCGATGGACAGCGGCTCGCGCCGCGCCTTCGCCGCCTCGGCCAGCCGCAGCGCTTCGTCCACAGTGGACGCATCGCGGTCCAGGTACCGGTGCTCGATGCGGCGGGCGATGCGCGACGGGTCGCAGTCGACGCAGAGGGCCACGCCGCCGTTCATGGTGACCGCGAGCGGCTGCGCGCCACCCATCCCGCCCAGCCCGGCGGTGAGCGTGAGGGTACCGGCGAGCGTGCCGCCGAACCGCTTCGCGGCGACCGCGGCGAACGTCTCGTACGTGCCCTGGAGGATGCCCTGGGTACCGATGTAGATCCAGGAGCCGGCGGTCATCTGCCCGTACATGGTCAGGCCGAGCCGCTCCAGCCGGCGGAACTCGGGCCAGGTGGCCCAGTCGCCGACCAGGTTCGCGTTGGCGATCAGCACCCGGGGCGCCCACTCGTGCGTGCGGAACACGCCGACCGGGCGGCCGGACTGCACCAGCATCGTCTCGTCGTCGGCCAGCGTGGTGAGGGTACGCACGAGCGCGTCGAACGAGGGCCAGTCCCGGGCGGCTCTGCCGCTGCCCCCGTACACGATGAGCTGTTCCGGGTGTTCGGCGACCTCGGGGTCGAGGTTGTTGTGCAGCATCCGCAGCGCGGCCTCCTGGCCCCAGCCGCGGGCGGTGCGCTGCGGCCCGCGCGCGGCCCGCAGCGTTCGTGGCGCGGTCATGCGTCACCCCCTCGGATGAATGATCCTATTCATACTCCAGTCGTGTGAAGAACGAGTCAAGTTTCAGGACGTGGTGAAGAAGCCGTGCCGCTCGGCCAGCTCCTCGTGCGTGTCCAGGCGCTGCCGGGTGCGCGCCGGCTCGGCGTCGGCCATCGCCTGCAGCAGGACCGCGGCCAGCGCGGCGGGCGCGGCGTACGAGTCGAAGACCAGCCGGGCGCTGGCGGCCGCGTACAGCAGCACGTCCACGTCGCCGGCGAACGGCACCATCGGCACGTCCGCCAGCACCGCCGTGCGCAGCCCGATCTCGCGGGCCCGGCGCAGCGCCCAGACCAGCTCGGTGGGGTACCGGGGCATGGCGAACGCGAGCACCCAGCCGCCGCCCGCGCTCCTCGCCTGCAGCAGCTCCTCGGCCACGCCGCTGCCGGCGCCGGTGACCAGCCGCACGTCCGGGTGGATGCGCCGCGCCCCGTACCCGAAGTAGCCGGCCAGCGGCGCGGAGATGCGGGTACCGAGGACGACGAGCGGTACCGAGGTGGCCAGTTCCCGGCCCAGGTCACGCACCTGGGTCGGGTCGGCCAGCCGGTCCCGCAGCGCGGTCAGGTTGGCGATCTCCGCCTCCACCGCGGCCTGCAGCGCGTTGCCCGCCTCCACCGCGCCGGCCGGCTCGGCCACGGTGGCGCCCAGCGCGATGAGGTGCAGCGCCTCGCGTAGCTCCGGGTACCCGGAGAAGCCGAGCGCCACCGCGAACCGGGTGACCGAGGGCTGGCTGACCCCGGCCCGCTCGGCGAGGTCCACACTGGACAGGAAGCCGGCCTTGGGCATGTTGTCCAGCAGGTACTGGCCGATGCGGCGCTGGGTGGGGGACAGCCGCCGCGAGTTGAGCAGCGCCAGCAGCCGGTCCCGCGGCGTCACGCCGCCACCCCGCATGCAAGCGAGCGGGGCGCCGGCGTGACATTGCCGGCTGTGCCCTCGCGCGAGCGCTCGGTCACCTGCTGTTCTCCACCCGCCGCCGGCGCAGCCGGTCCAGCCCGTCCAGGACCAGGTCCAGCCCGAACTCGAACTCGAACTGGTCGTCGCACCAGCCGAGGGTCGAGTCCGGATCGTCGTGCGCCACCTCGGCGAGCATGCCGGCCAGGTTGGGCACCTGCTCGGCCAGGCCGGGCGGGAGCTGCGTGTCCTGTGCGGTGGCCGGCCCGCCGCCCGGGTCGAACAGCTCCTGGCTGAACCCGAGCGCCCGGCTGCCCAGCGCGTGCAGGGCGTGGTGGATCAGGTCGTAGGAGAAGCCGCCGTCGTGCATCAGGCCGACCAGCCGGTCGTGGTAGCGCACCACGCCCAGGCTCATGGTGGTACGCGTCTCCAGCAGGCGCGGTGCCCACGGGTGCCTGAGCAGCACCTGGCGCGCGGTCAGGATGCGGGTGCGTACGGCCTGCTTCCAGTGCGCGCCCCGGGACGGCAGGTCGATCCGGTCCACCGCGTCGTTGATCTCGCCGGCCACCACCTCCACGATGCCGTCGAGGATGTCCTCCTTCTTGGCCACGTGGTGGTACAGCGACATCGCCTCGGCACCGACCTCCTCGGCCAGCCGGCGCATGGTGACCGACTCGATGCCGCTCTGGTCGGCGACCTTGACCGCGGCGTGCAGCACCCGGTCCCGGCTGAGCGGGACCCGCGGCGCGGCGGTTGGGCGGGCGGGTG
>DATEJJ010001037.1:0-2398 GCA_035278125.1 Rugosimonospora sp. | reverse complement strand
CCCGCCGCCAGCGGTACCCCCACCTGCCGCTGGTGCAACCGCGCCGCGGCCGGGTACGCCTGCCCGGTGTGCGGGGCGCGGCGGGTACGCGCGGCGGTGGTCGGCGCCCGGCGTACCGCCGAGGAGCTGGGCCGCGCCTTTCCCGGGGTACCGGTGCGCACCTCGGGGCGGGACGGGGTGCTCGGCACGGTACCCGACGAGCCGGCCGTGGTGGTGGCCACGCCGGGCGCCGAACCGGTACCCGAGGGCCCCGGGTACGGCGCGGTGCTGCTGCTGGACACCTGGGCCCTGCTCAGCCGGGCCGACCTGCGCGCCGGCGAGGAGGCGCTGCGCCGCTGGCTGGCGGCTGCCGCGCTGGCTCGACCGGGCGGGCAGGGTGGCACGGTCGTGGTGGTGGCCGAGGGCGGGCTCGGGCCGGTGCAGGCGCTGGTGCGGTTCGACCCGGGTACGCTCGCCGAGCGCGAACTGGCCGGGCGGCGCGAACTGGGCTTCCCGCCCGCGGTACGGATGGCCTCGCTGACCGGTACCCCGCCGGCCGTGGCCGAGCTGCTGGACCTGGCCCGGCTGCCGCCCGGTACCGACACGCTGGGGCCGGTACCGCTGGGGGAGGGGGAGGAGCGGGTGCTGCTGCGGGTACCGCGCTCCGCCGGCCGGGCACTGGCCGCGGCGCTGCACGAGGCGGCCGGGGTACGCAGCGCGAAGAAGGCGCCGGATCCGGTCCGGATACAGGTGGACCCGCTGGAGCTGATCTGAGCGCGGCTCGGGTACCCGTGGCAGCATCGGGGAGCGTGGACCCCAGCGAGGCGCTGCGGGCGCTGTCCGACGAGCGGGTGCGCGCCGACCCGTACCCCTGCTATGAAACGCTGCGGGGCTTCGGCCCGGTGGTCGCCGCGGACGCCGGCGTGGTCGTGCTGGTCGGGTATGCCGAGTGTCGGCGAGGTGAGCGCAGCGCGGCGCGGGCCGGGTTCCGGGTCTACGTAGACTGGGCGGCGTGAGCGTTACGCCGATCCGACTGTTTGGTGACCCTGTCCTGCGCAGCCCCGCCGATCCGGTGGTGGACTTCGACAAGGAGCTGCGCCGCCTGGTCCGCGACCTGACCGAGACCCTGCTCGACGCGCAGGGCGCCGGTCTGGCCGCACCGCAGATCGGCGTCGGGCTGCGCGTGTTCGCGTTCGACGTCGACGACGTGGTCGGTCACCTGGTCAACCCGGTCCTCGAGTTCCCGGACGAGGAGGAGCAGGTGGGCCAGGAGGGCTGCCTGTCCATCCCGGGCGTGTACATCGACACCAAGCGCCGGCAGAACGTGGTGGCCAAGGGCTGCAACGAGTACGGCGACCCGGTGCAGATCGTCGGCTCCGGCATGATGGCGCGCTGCGCCCAGCACGAGACCGACCACCTGGACGGCGTGCTGTTCCTGGACCGGCTGGACGCGGCGGCGCGCAAGGCCGCGCTCAAGGAGATCCGCGCCTCCGACTGGTACGCCGCCGGCATGAAGATCAAGACCAGCCCGCACCAGGAGCCGGGGCGGGTCGGCTGATGCGCTTGGTGTTCGCCGGTACCCCCGACGTCGCCCTACCCGCGCTGGCGGCGATCGCCGCGTCCCGCCACGAGCTGGTGGCCGTGGTCACCCGGCCGGACGCGCCGTCCGGGCGCGGGCGCCAGCTGTCCCGCTCGCCGGTGGGCGCGTGGGCCGACGGGCAGGGGATCGAGGTACTCACCCCGCAGCGGCCCCGGGAACCGGAGTTCCAGGCCCGGCTCGCCGAACTCGCGCCGGACTGCGTACCCGTGGTCGCCTACGGCGCGCTGGTGCCGCCGGCCGCGCTGGCGATCCCGAAGCACGGCTGGGTGAACCTGCACTTCTCGCTGCTGCCCGCGTGGCGGGGGGCGGCGCCGGTACAGCACGCGGTGCTACACGGCGACGAGATCACCGGCGCGTCGGTGTTCGCGCTGGAGGCGGGGCTGGACACCGGGCCGGTGTACGGCACGCTGAGCGAGCCGGTGCGCCCCACCGACACGGCCGGGGACCTGCTGGCGCGGCTGTCCGGGTCGGGCGCGCGGCTGCTGGTGGACGTGCTCGACGGGATCGGCGCGGGCACGCTGGTGGCGGTACCGCAGCCGGCAGAGGGGGTCAGCCTGGCCCCGAAGATCACGGTGGAGGACGCCGAGGTGCGGTGGGCCGAGCCAGCGTTCGCGGTGGACCGGCGTGTCCGGGCGTGTACGCCGGCGCCGGGCGCGTGGAGCACGTTCCGGGCCGAGCGGGTCAAGCTCGGCCCGGTCGGTCCCAGCCGCCCGGCCGGCTCCGCGGTCACCGGCGCGCCGGCGCTGGCGCCCGGGGAGATCCTGGTCGAGCGGTCCCGGGTGCTGGCCGGCACCGGTACCGTCCCGGTGGTGCTGGGCG
>DATEJJ010001036.1:0-3644 GCA_035278125.1 Rugosimonospora sp. | reverse complement strand
ACGACATGGCGACGTACCGGTAACCCGGGATGATCTCCCCGTCGTCGTCGGCGGGCTGGATCAGCACCGGGCGGGCCGGGCCGACGAACGACAGCAGCACCCTCGGCGCGTTCATCGCACCCAGGCCGTCGAGCAGGTACTGCGGGTTGAGCGAGACGGTCAGCGGGTCGCCGGTCACCACCGCCGCCATCTCCTCGCTCGCCTCGGCCTGGTCCCGGGTGCCCGCCTCGACCAGCAGGCCGTCCGCGGTCAGCCCCAGCCGCAGCGGCGCGGTGCGCTCGGCCACCAGGGCGATGCGCCGCACCACCTCGGTCAGGTCCCGGGTCGCGGCCCGCAGCTGCGCCACCGAAGTGGTCGGCAGGATCGAGCGCACCTTCGGGTACGCGCCGGCCAGCAGCCGGGTGGTCAGCTGGTACGCGCCGCCGGCCAGGCCCAGCATGCCCTCGTCCTCGCCCGGCGTGAGCGCGACCGTGACGTCGCCGCCGTGGCCGCCCATCGCCTTGGCCGCGTCGGCCAGGGTGCGCGCCGGCACCAGCGCGGTCAGCCGGGCGTCCGGCCGTACCGGCCGCCAGTCCAGCTCGGCCAGGCCCAGCCGGTACCGGTCGGTGGCCAGCAGCGTGATCTGCTCGCCGTCGAACTCGACGAGCACGCCGGTGAGGATGGGCAGGGTGTCGTCGCGCCCGGCGGCCAGCGCGACCCGGGACACGGCCGTCGCGAGGTCGGTGGCGGGTACGGTGCCGATCGTGGGCGGCAGCTCCGGCAGCACCGGGTAGTCCTCCACCGGCATGCTCGGCAGGGTGAACCGGCCGCTGCCGCAGACCAGTTCGAGCCCCCGCTCCGTCCCGGTCACGCTGACCGGCTTCGCGGGCAGCGCCCGGGTGATCTCCGCGAGCAGCCGGCCGGAGACGAGCGCGGCGCCGCTGGCGTCGGCCGCCACCTCGACGGCGGCCTCGCTGGAAACCTCATAGTCAAAGCTCGACACGCGCAGCGCGCCCTGGTCGACCCGCAGCAACACGCCGGCGAGCACGGGCGTGGGGGTGCGCACGGGCAGGCTGCGAGCCGCCCACCCGACAGCGTCAGCGAACGCAACGCGATCCACGCTGAACTTCATGCACCACCCTATCCCCCCACCCTCCCCCCTGTCCTCACTCCACTATGGACGGTGGTCCCGGCGCGATCTTGGCGAGTTGTCCCACCCAGAGGTGGAAGACGGCGCCAAGGTCGCCGGCGCCGCACCGCCCACAGTGGACGGTGCCACCGGCAGCCGGGGCGGGTGGTATCGAACGGGTCATCCTGTTTCTTCCTGTTCCGGTTGATTGGGGCTTAACGCGCCTTATCATTGGGCATGCGTTTGTCTGCGAAGCTCCCCGGTTCCCTGACCGCCAGGCGCACCGCTCTCGCCTGCGCGGCCGTCGCCGCCGTGCTGAGCGGCACCACGGTCGCGTACGCGGGGCTCCACCCGGCAACCCGGGTGCTGGTGACGCCCGACCGTACGGTCGGCTTCGACGGGACCGTCTGGGCGAGCACGTACGCGGGCACCACGCTCTACGTCGGCGGCGACTTCCACCACGCGATCGTGAACGGCCGGCTGGTACCGCGCACCCGGCTCGGCGCGATCGACACGCGTACCGGCGCGCTGCTGCCCTGGGCGCCGGTGGCCAACAGCATCGTCCGCGCGCTGTCCGCCGACTCGCGCTGGCTGTACGTCGCCGGTGCGTTCACCACCGTGGCCGGGCAGCCGCGCGCCGGCCTGGCCAGCGTGGACCTGCGTACCGGCGCCGCCGGGCCGCTGCGGCACACCCTCACCGGCGCCGCGTACGCGCTGGCCACCGGTGCCGGGCGGCTGTACCTGGGCGGGACGTTCAGCAAGGTGGACGGGCGTACCGTCGCCAACCTGGCCGCGGTCAACCTGGCGACCGGCGCGCTGGACACCGGCTTCCGCGCCACCACCGACGACCGGGTCAGCACGCTGGTCGCGAGCGGCGGCCGGCTCTACGTGGGCGGCCACTTCCGGCGGCTGGACGGTGCCGGCAACCACGCGCGGCTGGGCGCGGTCGGGCTGTTCGACGGGCGGCTGGACGCGGGCTTCCGCGCGTACGCGCCGTACTGGGTGGACGGGGTGACGCTCGGCCCGGGCGCGGTGTACGCGGGACTCGCCGGGCCGGGCGGGCGCGCGATCCGGTACCGGCTGGACGGCACCGCGCTGTGGACCTCGGTCACCGACGGCGACGTGCAGGCCATCGGGTACCTCAACGGCGTCGTGTACGCGGGCGGGCACTTCACCGTCGCGTGCCCGCTCACCTCCCGTACCCCCGCGTCCTGGTGCCCGTCGGCGCTGGTGGCCCGGCACAAGATCGCGGCACTGGACGCGACGACCGGCCGCCTCACCGCGTGGAACCCGGGCACCAGCGGGCGGGCCGGCGTCGTGACGATGAGCGTTGCGGGCGCGCCGGACCGGCTCGCGATCGGCGGCGACTTCACGGTGGCGGGCGGGGTGGCGCACGGGCACGTCGCCCAGTGGACCAACCCGTAGGCCCCGCGCGGCCCGGTGGTGCGCGCGCCACCGGGCCGCGTGGTTGACTTTGAGCGCACTCGAAGAAGTAGCGTCGCGGCATGGACACAGTGGAGCTTGGCCGGACGGGTCAGCGGGTGACGCATCTGTCGCTGGGATGCATGCTGATGGGTACGGCGACGGACGAAGCCACCTCGATGCGGATGCTCGACCGGTACCTGGAGGCCGGCGGCGGGTTCCTCGACACGGCGAACTGCTACGCGTGGTGGGTCTCGCCGGACGCGCGGGGCGACGAGAGCGAGACGCTGCTGGGGCGGTGGTTCGCCCGCGGCGGGCGGCGGGACGAGGTGTTCCTGTCCACCAAGGTGGGCGGCATGGTACGCGAGCCGGCGTACACATCGGACGGTCGGCCGGACTGGTCGCGGCTGCAGTTCGAGGGCGTGGCGGCGGGTACGGTGCGCCGGTCGGTGGACGAGAGCCTGCGCCGGCTGGGTACCGACCGGATCGACCTGCTCTACGTGCACGTGGACGACCGGAACACGCCGCTGGAGGAGACGCTGGAGGCGCTGGCCGGCGTGGTCAGTGCGGGCAAGGTGCGCTACCTCGGCTGGTCCAACGTGCGGGTGTGGCGGGTGGAACGCGCCCGGCAGCTGTGCGAGCGGTACGGCTGGCCGGCACCGGTCGCGGTCCAGCTGCCCCACTCCTACCTGCGCCCCCGGCCGGGTCTCGCGAATTCGTCCATTGTGGACGAACAGTGGCTGGACTACCTGCGCGCCAACGAGGAGGTCTCGCTGGTGGCTTACTCGCCCATCCTCAAAGGGATCTACGACCCGGCCAAGCGCCAGGGGCACTGGGTGACCGACAATTACAAGGGTCCGGACGCGGATGCCCGGCTGGCCGCGCTGGACGAGCTGGCGGCCGAGCTGGGTGCCAACCCCAACCAGCTCGTCGTGGCGTGGCTGCTGCACCAGGCCCGGCCGGCGGTGCTGCCGCTGATCGGGCCCCGCACCCTGGAGCAGTTCGAGGACCTGCTGCCCGCGCTGGACATCAAGCTGGACGCGGAGCAGCTGGCAAGGCTGGACAGCGCGGGCGCGTAAACCCGACGCCCGGCACCCGACGCCTGACACCGCCC
>DATEJJ010001035.1:0-2947 GCA_035278125.1 Rugosimonospora sp. | reverse complement strand
GTGCGCGGTGACCACGTACGGCGTGCCGGTACGCCACTTGGTGGCCAGCGCCACCAGTACCGACAGTCCACAGTTGACGGTGTGGCACAGGTCCACTGTGGGCAGTCCGGTGGCGGCCGGCCGTACCGCCAGGTCCAGCAGGGCCGCCGTGGCCCGGGCGGCGGACATGCTCGGCCGGGGCAGCGGCGGCGGCTCGTCCCGCCGGTAGGGGGCGGGTGCGCTGCGGGCACCACGGCCGGCGGCCCAGGCGTCCAGCAGGATGGTGGGCAGCGAGATGCCGGCCAGCGGGTTGGTACCGGTGGCCGCGGCGGTCACGATCCGGTGCAGGCCGGCCCTGAACATCGCGGCGCTGTGCGGCGAGTCGTCGAGCATGCCCCGGCACAGCAGCATGGCCGCCTGGGTGGCGGCGCTGCGGTCGGGTGCCGGGTGGCCACCGGGCGGTGGACCCACCGGCGGGCCGTCCACCCGCAGCGCGGTCAGGTTGGGTGTGCTGGCCAGCGGCGGGTACAGCCGCTCGGTCACGCTGTCGACCAGCGCCACCACGTGGTACTCGTGCTCCGGAAGCCCGCGTACCAGCCGGTGGCACCAGGTACCGACGGCACCGGTCCGGTACGGGTAGATGCCTTCGTTGATCAACGCAACGCGCACGCTGTGCTCACCCCGTGACGGGCAACGAGCCAGCCTCGGACACAGTACGGTCTGTCCTGTAACAGACAGGGCACATTGTGAGTAACGCACCGATCTTGGAGAACTTGAGTCCAAGGGGCTCAACGTAAGGCTTGACGGGTAGGGGGTCCGGAGCGGACTATAGAAGGGTCGCCAGTCGCGCCCGACCATGTCCGCCTCCTGTGGCGTTGGTCTAGGACTGGGCGCGCGTTGGCCGGCCAAACCGGCGGCGCATTACAAGGAGACGATATGGCGAAGGCCCTCTTCGGCCACGTGGGCGGTGCGCCTGACCGGCGTATGCTCGACGAGGTCACCAACCTGCGTGCCAAGGTGCGCACCCTGGAGTTCGAGATCACTCGGCTGCGCGCCGAGAATGATCGCTTGGTGGCCGCGGCCGCCGAGCAGGACGAGCTGCTCCGGTTGCCCGAGCCGGCTCTGACCTGAGAACCCCGGTCGCCGGCGCGCGTGCCGGCGACACGCACATCCGAACACGCACCAAACCCACAGCGCGCCGATACCCTTCGTCGGGTTCGGCGCGCATCTCTGTGTACCGGCTGATGCGTGTGCATGCTGATCATGTCTGGCGGGTATTTGGCACGCGCCGGCGCGTGTGCTTGCCGAGAGCCCCGGGCGCGCCCGGGGTACCCTTCGCCGGAGAACGACCAGATTTACACAAACGTATGAATGCCCACCAGCGCTACCCACCCGGAGACCCGTGCACCTCAAGAGCCTGACGGTGAAGGGATTCAAGTCCTTCGCCTCCGCCACGACGCTGAAGCTGGAGCCCGGAATCACCTGTGTGGTGGGTCCGAACGGCTCCGGCAAGTCCAACGTGGTCGACGCCATCGCCTGGGTGCTCGGCGAGCAGGGCGCGAAGGCACTGCGCGGCGGCAAGATGGAAGACGTGATCTTCGCCGGTACCGCCGGCCGTGCGCCGCTGGGCCGCGCCGAGGTCACGCTCACCATCGACAACTCCGACAACGCCCTGCCCATCGACTACACCGAGGTGTCGATCACCCGCCGCATGTACCGCTCCGGCGAGAGTGAGTACGAGATCAACGGCGACTCGTGCCGGCTGCTGGACATCCAGGAGCTGCTCTCCGACTCGGGTATCGGGCGCGAGATGCACGTGATCGTGGGCCAGGGCCAGCTGGACGCGGTACTGCACGCGAAGCCCGAGGACCGGCGCGCGTTCATCGAGGAGGCGGCGGGCGTCCTCAAGCACCGCAAGCGCAAGGAAAAGGCGCTGCGCAAGCTGGACGCGATGCAGGTCAACCTGAACCGGCTCACCGACCTGACCGCCGAGCTGCGCCGCCAGCTCAAGCCGCTGGGCAAGCAGGCCGAGGTGGCCCGCCGGGCCGCCGGCATCCAGGCCGACCTGCGCGACTCCCGGCTGCGCCTGCTCGCCGACGACCTGGCGACGCTGCGCGAGACGCTGGAGAAGGAGATCGCCGACGAGTCGGCGCTGCGGGCCCGGCGCGAGGAGATCGAGCGGCAGCTCGGCGAGGTACAGGCCCGGCTGGCCACGCTGGAGACCGAGCACGCCCTCGACGCGCCGATCCTGGCCAGGGCGCAGGAGACCTGGTACCAGCTCTCCGCGCTGCAGGAGCGGTTCCGCTCCACCGAGCAGCTGGCCGCCGAGCGGCACCGGCACCTGTCCGCCGCGGGTGAGGACGAGCGGCCTGGCCGCGACCCGGACGAGCTGGCCGCCGAGGCGGAGACGGTACGCGAGCAGGAGGCGGCGCTGCGCGAGGCGCTGGAGGCCGACGAGGCCCACCTCGCCGAGGCGGTCGCCGGCCGGCAGAGCCTGGAGCGGCAGCTCGCCGAGGCGGAGAAGGCGCTGGTCGTCGCGGTCAAGGCGATCGCCGACCGGCGCGAGGGGCTGGCCAAGCTGGCCGGGCAGGTCAACGCGGCGCGTACCCGCGCGTCCGCTGCGGACGAGGAGATCTCCCGGGGCACCGTGGCCTGGAGCGAGGCGCGCGAGCGGGCCGAGATCGCCGAGGTGGAGTTCGCCGAGGCCCAGGCCACCTCCGCCGACCTGGACGAGGGCGACGTCGACCTGCTGGCCCGGTACGAGGAGGCCACCCGGGCGCACGACTCCGCCGCCGCGCGGGCCAAGGAGCTGGGCGACGCGGAGCGCGCCGCCGAGCGCGAGGCGTCCGAGTGGAAGGCGCGCGAAGAGGCGCTGGCCCTGGGCCTGCGACGCAAGGACGGGGCGGGTGCGCTGCTGGCCGCCGCGCAGCGGGTACCCGGACTGCTGGGGAGTGTCGCGGCGCTGCTG
>DATEJJ010001034.1:0-9061 GCA_035278125.1 Rugosimonospora sp. | reverse complement strand
CGGGTGCGGCAGCCGCTGGCGCGTCCGCGGCGATGGCCGGCAGCGGTTCGGTGACCGGGCGGCGCAGCCGGATGGTGCCCCGGCGCAGCCGCGGGTTGAACACCTCGTCCAGGCTGGACTGGAGCATCAGCAGGGAGAACGCGATCAGCGTGAGCAGCGCGGTGGGCGGTACGAACGCCCACCAGGCGCCGGTACGGACCGCCTCGTTGGCCAGCGCCCAGTGCAGCATGATGCCCAGCGAGGTGCCGTTGCTCGGGCCGAGGCCGAGCAGGGACAGCGCGGCCTCGGTGAGGATGGCGGAGGAGACCTGCAGCACGAACGCCATCACGATGTACGACAGCATGTACGGGATGACGTCGAAGGCGATCAGCCCGAAGCCGCCGGCGCCGGAGAGCCGGGCGATGTCCAGGTGGTCGCGGGTGCGCAGGCTGCTGGCCTGCGCGCGGACCGCCCGGGCGGTCCACGGCCAGGTGGTGACGGCGATGACGATGGCCACGCCGGTCGCCGAGCGGCTGTTCAGCGCGATCGCGATCAGGATCAGCACGACGTAGGTGGGGATGGCCAGGATCACGTTGGTACCGGCCATCAGCACGTCTTCGAGCAGCCCGCCGAAGTAGCCGGCCAGGGTGCCGAACACCACCCCGACCAGGGTGGCGATGGCGCCGGCGAACAGGCCCACGATCAGCGAGGTACGGGTGCCGTAGAGCAGGCTGGCGAACACGTCGTGGCCCACGTTGTCGGTACCCAGCCAGGCGTGCGCCGAGGGCGCGTCGTACAGGCCGCCCACCACCGAGGTGGGGGTACGGCTGATCAGCAGCGGGCCGGCGAAGCCCGCCGCGACGATCACCAGGAAGATCACGGCCGCGAGGTAGAACCGGCCGGAGAACCGGGCGCGTCCCACGGCTACCGCTCCCCGGCCCGGGCCGCGCGGATACGCGGATCGATCACGCCGTACGCGACGTCCACCGCGAAGTTGGCCAGCAGCACGGCGACCGCGATCAGCAGCGTGATGCCGGTCAGCACCGGGTAGTCGTTCTGCGTGATGCTGTTGAACAGCAGCGTGCCGATGCCGGGGTAGGAGAACACGATCTCCGTGAGCAGGGCGCCGCCGACCAGCGTGCCCAGGGACAGGGCCAGCCCGGTCACCTGCGGCAGCATCGCGTTGCGGAAGATGTACCTGACGATCTTGCGGTCGCGCAGGCCCAGCCCCCGGCCGTAGTTCACGTAGTCGGAGCCCAGTTCGTAGATGGCCATCGAACGCATGCCTATAGCCTGCCCTCCGATGAACACAACTACCAGAGACAGGAATGGCAACCAGTAGTGCTGCATCGCGTCCGCCACGAATGCGGTAGACAATTCGGGCGAGTTGCCGTACGAGTACCCACCGCCCGGCGGCAGTACCGGCACCGCGACCGCGAACACGTACAGCAGGATGATCGCCAGGCAGTAGTACGGCATGCTGGACGCGAACAGCGAGCCCAGGAACGCGCCCCGGTCGAACCAGCCGGCCCGGTACGCCGCCACCGCACCGAGCAGGTTGCCCACGATCCAGCCGATCAGGATCGCGGGGAGTTGGAGCGCGATGCTCCACGGCAGGGCCTGCCGGATCAGCCCGCTGACCTGTGCCGGGTACAGCGCGAAGGAGAAGCCCAGGTCACCCTTTGCCAGGTGACCCAGGTAGATGAAGAACTGCTGCCACAGCGGCTTGTCCAGCCCGAAGGCGTGGACGTAGTGCTCCTGGATGGCCTTCAGCTGATCTCCCTGCGCCCCGCCCCGCCCCAGCTGGGACACGATCACGTCCACCGGGTTGCCCGGGATGAGGCGGGGTAGCAGGAAGTTCAGAAACACCGCGACCACAAGCGCGGCCAAGTACCAGGCCGACTTGCGAAGCAGGTACCGGGAGAAGCTCATGGTCGCCCGACCTTACTTTCTTACTTGGTCTTAGGGCTGATCGTATACAGCCAGTCGATGCCGGCGCCACGGAACATCGGCGACGCCGTGTTCGTGTCCGACTTCGGGAAGCCCTGCCACGCCGTCTCGTTGGCCTCGAAGAAGTCCAGCGGCCGGTACATCAGCGGGATCATCGGCGCGTTCTGCATGAAGATGGTGTCCAGTTGGGTGAACAGGGTCTTGGCCTGCGCCCCGGTGGCCGAGGCCGCCTGGTCGAGCAGCGAGGCGACCTGCGGGTTGGTGAAGCGGCCGTAGTTGTAGAAGGCCGACGAGCCCTTCGGCGGTACGCCCCGGCTGTCGAGCACGTCCCGGAAGCGCTGCCACGGGGTACCCGGGCTGGCCCCCGACACGTACCAGATGGCCAGGTCGAAGTTGCCGTTCTGCACCGCCGTGGTCACCTGCGGCGCCTGCGGGGACTGGGCGCTGGCGTTCACGCCGGCCGCCTTCAGGTTCTCCACCACGATGGCCATCGCCGCTTCCCAGTCGGACCAGCCGCTGGGCGTCTGTACCGTGATCGCGCCCAGGTTGGCGCCGGCCAGCAACTGCTTCGCCTTGTTCACGTCGAACGTCCAGCCGTTCTTAGCCACGTTGTCCGCGTCGAAGTACTGCTGCTCCGCGCCCTTCGGGATGATCACGCTGGACTGCGCCGGGTCGGAGTACTGCGACATGGCCGTCGAGGCGATCCGCGCGTAGTCGATCGCGTACGCGATACCGCGCCGTACCTGCGGGTTGCTCAGGCCGGCCTTGGTCGTGTTGATGACCAGCATCGGGATGCTGCCGGGCAGGTGGTACGGCGGCTTGTCGAACCAGGTGTGCACCGGCAGCTTCTTGTCCTGCCACATCTTCCAGATCTGCGGCGTGAACTGCTGCGAGACGTCCACCTCGCCGCGCTCGAAGGCGAGGTCGCCGGCCGCGTTGTCCTTGAAGATGGGGTGCACGATCCACTTGGGCGCGGGCAGCTTGCCGCGTACCGTCTTGCCCCAGTAGTTGTCGTCACGCACGTACTTGACCTGTGTCGCGTTCGCACTGTCCACCTTGTACGGTCCGGACCCGACCGGCGTCATGTTGGTGAACTCGACGAGCTTCGCGTTCTGCGTCTCGTACCCGGTCCACAGGTGCTTCGGCAGGATCGGTACCTGCGACAGGCTGGCCTTGGTGATACCCGGGTTGGCGTTCTTCGGGTCCAGCGCGATGGTGATGGTCTGCGGGTCGGTCGCGGTGATACTGGACACGTTGTTCCAGAACCACGCCCACGGCGCCTCGCTGTGCTTCTTGGCCAACTCGTACGTGTAGACCACGTCGTCGGCGGTCAGCGCCTGGCCGTCCTGCCACTTGGTGCCGGACTTGAGCTTCACCACGAGCGTCTTCGCGTCCGGCGCGTCGATCGAGTCGGCCAGGTTCCCCTTGATCTCGCCGGTACGCACGTCGTACCCGAACAGCGACTCGTAGACCAGGTTCATCTGGTCCGGCTGGGTCGGCCAGGTCGCGGTGGGGTTGAGCGGGTTGAAGTTCGTCGGCGTGCTCCACTGCTCGCCGGCGATGAACAGCGTCTGGTGCCGGGTGTCCGTCGCGCTGCCGCCGCTGCCGCCGGTCTTCGTGGTCGAGCAGGCGGCAAGGGCGCTACCGCCGACCGTGGCGGCGACACCGACAGCGGCGGCGCCGGTGATCACCTGGCGCCGGGTCGGGTGGACCTCTTCATTGGTTGTCATGTGTGCTCCTGAGGGGTGTGCAGCACCCGCACGCCGAAGGCGGGAATCTCCACAGTGGACGCTTCGGCGGTCGTGTGCAGCTCGTGCAGCGGTGAACCTGTTGGGGTGACAGGCGACACGGTGACCGGTACCGGGCTCTGGCTGATCAGCCAGACGAACCGGGCACCGTCGTCGCGGTCCAGGCTGTCGACGAGCACTCGGGGCTCGTCGAGCCGGACGACAGGGGTGACACCGGCGTGTACCGCCAGTGCCCGGTACAGCCGCCAGGTCTGCTCGGGGTTCACCCCGGGCGTCGCGGCGGCCATGCCTTCCAATGGGTACGTGCAGAAGATGAGCGAGCCGGCACCCACCGCGCGGCGCAGCAGCGCGGGCCGGCCGGCGGCGTCGGTCGCCAGCACCTCGGCCTCCACCGGCTCCACCGGCAGGTACCCGCGCAGGCTGGCACCGCCGCCCGCGGCGAACCGCAGCACGCTGCCGGCGGGCAGGTCGCCGAGGTCCGCGGTGAACTCGAACGCCACCTCGCCCTCGGGGATCCGGTCCACCAGCCCGTACCGCAGCCCGTGGCGTACCCCGAAAATCCGGTCCACGCCCGCGTACCACGGGCCGCGCTGGTTGTCCGTGACGCCCGCGCTGTACGACACGTAGACGGTCGCGCCCGCGCCGGCCAGTTCGGTCAGCCGCTGCCAGCCGGGGCCGGTCAGCTGCTTGGTGGACGGCAGCAGGTAGAGCCGGCAGTCGTCGGGGATGCCGGTGCTCTCCCGGATCAGCCCGGCCGGTACCGCCGCCTCGCGGCTCGCCAGCCACGCCTGCTCGATCGCGGCCAGCGCGGCCGGGCGCTCCCGCTCGTCGGTGAACGGGTACACGGTGTCCGCGTGCGCCGGGACGACCAGGCCCACCTGAGTCGGCGTACGGGTGCACCGGTCCGGCTCCACCGCGTCGAGTACCTGCCGGAACGCGGCCATCTCGCGCAGCGCCGACTTGGGCGCGCCGTGCACGTCGGTCACCCCGAAGTGCAGCTCGAACGGGTGGTGGCGGTACGGCGGCTCGTCCGCGAGGTCGTCGAAGTCCGTGTTGTTCCAACCGATCCAGCCGGTTGAGCCGGCGGTCAGGGAGGTGTGCAGCAGCTGCCGGTACCAGTGGCCCAGGTGCTCCTCGGAGACGAAGTCGCTGGACGCGCCGAACTCCTCCAGCAGCACCGGCAGCCCGGCACTGCCGGCCAGGTCGCAGATGAACGCGGCGCGCCAGAACTGGCGCAGCTGGTCGTCGCCCATCGGGTACACGTGCGGGCCGATCCAGTCGACCAGCCCGCGCAGCGTGGACAGCCGGTACCCGCTGTCGATGCCACTGGTCTCGATGGTCCACGCGCCGTCGCCGATGGAGACCGGCTGGTGCGCGCCGCCCGCGCGCAGGCCCTGGATGACGAGCTGTGCCCAGGCGCTGACCGTCTCCGGCGTACCCGGGCCGCCGTACAGCGGCATCTCGTTGGACAGCAGCCAGGCGGCGACCGCGGGGTGGCTGCCGAAGCGGCACGCCACCTGCTCGGCGAACCACGCCTGCCGGGACACCAGCCACACGTCGGTGTACAGGTCGCGCCCGGCGCGCCAGGCCGGATCCCAGTTCTCGCCCGACATGTGCCCGACGATGAGCGTCGGCACCGTACGCATGCCCAGCTCGCTGTGCCGGTCGAGGAAGCTCGCGAAGCGGTTCAGCAAGCGGTCGTCCAGCCGGTCCGGCTCCGGCATGAAGTCGGGCCAGAAGAAGAACGAGCGGGTCACGGTGAGGCCGTGGTCGGCCAGCACCTGCAACTCCTTGACGACCGTCGGCTCGTCATAGCGGGACCACATCCGGGGACCGCCCACCCGCGACCAGAAGTTCACCCCAAGCCAGTGCCGCCCGGACTCGCCAGCCAGCACCGAACGGGCACGTCGCATAGAGGCTCCTCGTGCGGTAGGTTGCGGTTCCCGCTACATCGATGTGACACACGTCATGCCGATGACATCACTGAACCGATTAAGAATCAACCCTTACATCAAGAGCTCAGGACCGTGGTACCAAAAGGATGCCGTCTTGGTACCGGCTAGTCACGAGGGAGCGCCATGGACATCGATATCGACGCCCTGCTGGGTAAGCTGAGCCTGGAACAGAAGGCGCGCCTGGTGACCGGCGCGGATTTCTGGACGCTGCACCCGGAGCCTACCGTCGGGCTGCGCGCGGTGGCAGTCTCGGACGGGCCGGTGGGCGTGCGCGGCACCGTCGACGACGAGCGGGACACCTCGGCCAACCTGCCCTCGCCGACCGCGCTCGCGGCGAGCTGGGACACCGATCTGCTGGCCCGGCTGGCCGGACTGCTGGCCGCCGAGGCGCGCCGGAAGGGCGTGGACGCGGTACTCGGCCCCACCATCAACCTGCACCGCAGCCCGCTCGGCGGCCGGCACTTCGAGTGCTACTCCGAGGACCCGCTGCTGACCGCGCGGCTGGGCACGGCGTACGTGCGCGCGATGCAGGCGCGGGGCGTCGGTGCCACGCCGAAGCACTACGTTGCAAATGACTCGGAGACTGAACGTTTCACACTCGACGCCCGGCTGGACGAGCGTTCGCTCCGCGAGCTGTACCTGCGCCCGTTCGAGGACATCGTGCGCGACGCCGACCCGTGGCTGGTGATGGCGGCGTACAACGGGGTCAACGGGCACACCATGACGGAGAGCCCGCTGCTGGCCGAGCCGCTCAAGGGGGAGTGGGGCTTCTCCGGCGTCGTGGTGTCCGACTGGCTGGCGACCCGGGACACGGTGGCCGCCGGCAACGCCGCGCTGGACCTGGCCATGCCGGCGCTGAACTCGCCGTGGGCGGACGGCGCGCTGCTCGCCGCGGTCCGCGCGGGCACGGTGAGCGAGCAGGCGCTGGACGCCAAGGTGCGGCGCATCCTGGTGCTCGCCGCGCGGGTGGGTGCGCTGGAGGGGGCACCGTCCGCGCAGACCGTTGCGGCGCCGGACATTCCGGCACTGCTGCGCGAGGCGGCGGCCGCCGGCTCGGTGCTGCTGGCCAACCCCTCGGGGGTACTGCCGCTGGACGCGCGGGCTCTGCGCCGGGTCGCGGTACTCGGGCCGAACGCGGTGCAGGCGCGTACCCAGGGCGGTGGCAGCGCGACGGTGCACCCGGCGTACACGGTGTCCCCGCTGGACGGGCTGCGCGCCGCGCTCCCCGGCGTGGAGCTGGTGCACGTGGCCGGTGCCCGGGTGGTGTCGGGCCTGCAGACGGTGGACTGGGAGGTGGCAACGGATCCGGAGAGCGGCCGGTCCGGTACCCGGCACGAGGTGCTGGCCGCCGACGGCAGCGTGCTCGACGGCCAGCACCGCCGGGCCGGGCGCGTGACCGACCTGCGGCTCGGCGCGGAGGCGGCGACCGCGGTGCGGATCCGCTGCCGGCTGCGCGCGGACGAGCCCGGCGAGTGGCAGTTCGGCTTCACCGGCGTCGGCGCGTACCGGCTGGCCGTCAACGGCGAGACCGTGCTGGACGGCACGCTCGTACCCGACCTGGGTGTCGAGGTGACGTCGGTGTTCGCGGACCCGCCGCAGCAGAAGGTGGCCCGCATGCTCGCGGCCGGCGAGGAGGTCGACCTGGCGCTGACCTACGACGTGTTCCCCGACATGCCGATGCTGCTGGCCGCGCTGGGCTACGAGCGGCCCGCGCTCGACGCCGAGGCCGAACTGGCCAGGGCGGCCGGCGCGGCGCGCGGCGCCGACGCGGTCATCGTCGTGGTCGGCACGACCAACAAGGTGGAGAGCGAGGGCTTCGACCGCACCGGCCTGGCCCTGCCCGGCCGGCAGGACGATCTGGTACGCGCGGCGGCAGCCGCCAACCCGCGCACCGTGGTGGTGGTGAACGCCGGCTCGCCGGTGCTGATGCCGTGGCGGGATGAGGTGGCGGCGGTGCTGCTGAGCTGGTTCGGCGGGCAGGAGATGGGCAACGCGCTGGCCGACGTGCTGCTCGGTGCCGCCGAGCCGGGTGGCCGGCTGCCCACTACCTGGCCGGTGCGGCTGGAGGACGTGCCGGTGCTGGACACCACGCCGGTTCAGGGGGTGCTGGCGTACGCCGAGGGCATCCACATCGGGTACCGGGCGTGGCTGCGCGCGGGTACCACGCCCGCGTACCCGTTCGGCCACGGGCTCGGGTACACCACGTGGGCGTACGAGGAGCTGGCGGTATCCGGGGCGGTGGCGTCGGTACGGCTGCGGAACACGGGTACCCGGGTGGGCAAGGAGGTCGTGCAGGTGTACCTGTCCCGCCCGGACAGCGCGGTGGAGCGGCCGGTGCGCTGGCTCGCCGGGTTCGCGGTGGTACGCGCCGAGCCGGGCGAGCCGGTGACGGTCGAGGTACCGCTGGACCCGCGCGTGTTCCAGCACTGGTCGGTCGACGCGCACGCGTGGACCGGGGAGCCCGGAGTCTTCGAGCTGTACGCCGGCCGCAGCGTCACCGACACGCCCCTGCGCGGCGAGGTGCTGAGGTGCTGACTACTCGACCTCGGCGCTGCCGTTGACCCGGAGCTTGCGCCGCGCCCGCTCGTAGAACGTGGTCCCGCCCAGGCGCACGATCTGGGCGGCGGCCCGTTGCGGGCGGATCGGCAGCCGCTCGCCGGGCGAGACGTACCCGCGCACCACGCCGTCCACCTCGACCGCGAGCTGCCCGCTGGTCTCCAGCACGTCCAGCTCCAGCTGCTCGTCCAGGGACAGCAGCAGGGAACGGTTGAACGACGAGTGCGCCGCGGCGGCGCCGACGAGCAGGCCCTCCAGGTTGGGGGAGACGATCGGGCCACCGGCGGAGAAGCTGTACGCGGTGGAGCCCGTGGGGGTGGACACGATCACCGCGTCCGCCGCGTACTGGACGAACCGGTTGCCCTCGACCGTGATGCCGACCGCGGCCAGCCCGTTGCCGGGTACCCGCACCAGCGCGATGTCGTTGAACGCGCTCACCGGTACCCCGGCCAGGTCGGTGCAGACCGCGATGCGCGGCTCGATGGTGTACCGGTGCTCGTCGATCGCGGTGAGCGCCTCGGGCAGCGCGGGCAGGTCCACCTCGGCCAGGAAGCCGAGCCGCCCCAGGTTGACCCCGAGCACCGGGGTCTTGTGGCCTTCGATGAGGCGCAGCGCGCGCAGCATGGTGCCGTCGCCGCCGAGGCTGACCAGCAGGCTGGCGCGGTCGGCCAGTTCGATGGTGTCCACGGCGACCGCGTCGCACGCGATCCGGTCGACCTCCTCGTGCAGGCCGAGCACGGTGGCGCTGCGCTCGCGCGCCCAGTTGACGATGGTGCCGATCGCGGTGGCCGAGTCGCGCCGCGGATGCAGCACCAGACCGACCGTGTGCACCATGCCCATGCGCTAACTGTACGGCGGGCGCCACGCGGTGCG
>DATEJJ010001033.1:0-12591 GCA_035278125.1 Rugosimonospora sp. | reverse complement strand
CTGCGCGGTGGCCCTGCCGATGCCTGAGCCGCCGCCGGTGACCAGCGCGACCCTGGTCGCGAGCGGCCTGGGCGGCGGCATCCGCCGCAGCTTGGCCTCCTCCAGGGCCCAGTACTCGATGCGGAACTTCTCCGCCTCCGGGATCGGCGCGTAGCTGGAGACGGCCTCGGCGCCGCGCATCACGTTGACGGCGTTGACGTAGAATTCGCCGGCCACCCGGGCGGTCTGCTTGGTGGCGCCGAAGGAGAACATCCCGACCCCGGGTACCAGCACGACGGCCGGGTCGGCGCCGCGCATCGGCGGGCTGTCCGGGGTGGCGTGCCGCCGGTAGTAGGCCGCGTAGTCCGCGCGGTACGTGGCGTGCAGTTCCCGGAGCCGGGCGACCACATCGGACAGTGGCGCGGACGGCGGCAGGTCGAGCAGCAGCGGCCGGACCTTCGTGCGCAGGAAGTGGTCGGGGCAGGAGGTGCCCAGCGCCACCAACCGCGGGTGCTCCTCGCTGGCCAGGAAGTCCAGCACTTCCGGGGTGTCGGTGAAGTGCCCGAGCTGCGGCCGGTCGGTCGAGGCCAGGCCGCGCAGCACCGGGAACAGAGCCGCCGCGCGGGCCCGGCGCTGGTCGGGCGCCAGCGGCGCGAACTCCGGCCGGGCCGGGCCGAACGGCTCCGGTCGGCCACGCTCGGCGATGAAGGCGGCGGCGGTACGGATGATCTCCAGCGACCGGGCCTCGCACTCGCCTGACGTGTCGCCCCAGGCGGTGATCCCGTGCCCGCCCAGGATCACCCCGATCGCCTGCGGGTGGGCCCGGCGGATCGCGGCGATGTCCAGGCCGAGCTGGAAGCCCGGGCGCCGCCAGGGTACCCACACCACCCGGTCGCCGAAGCACTCCTTGGTCAGCGCCTCGCCGGCGGCGGCGGTGGCCAGCGCGATGCCGGCGTCGGGGTGCAGGTGGTCCACGTGCGCGGCGTCCACCAGCCCGTGCATGGCGGTGTCGATGGAGGGGGCCGCGCCGGGCCTGCCATGCAGGCAGAAGTCGAACGCGGCGACCATCTCGTCCTCCCGCTCCACGCCGGGGTAGACCCGCGCCAGGGCGCGCAGCCGGTCCAGCCGTAGCACGGCCAGGCCGGCGGCGGTGAGGGTACCGAGGTCGCCGCCGGAGCCCTTGACCCACAGCAGTTCCACCGGCTGCCCGGTGACCGGGTCGGTGGCGGTGCCCTTGGCGGAGGTGTTGCCGCCAGCGTAGTTGGTGTTGCGCGGGTCGGCGCCCAGCCGGTGCGAGCGGGCGAGCAGATCCTCCACTGTGGACACGGTCACGCGCCCCAGCCGGCCTGCTGGCCGCCGACGCGCTCCGCGGCGATGCGCGCCAGGTAACCGCTGCGCGCGAACGCCGCCACCGGGTCGGGGTCCAGGCCGACCGAGGCGCGCAGCGACGCCAGCACGGGCCGCACGTCGGTGTGGTACGCGTCCATCAGCACGGCGTTGGCGGCGAGCACGTCGCCCGACCGCTGCGCCGCGCCCAGCGCCGCCCGGTCCACCAGCAGTGCCTTGGCGGTCGCCTCCTGCACGTTCAGGACCGAGCGGATCTGTGCCGGGATCTTCGGCTCGATGTTGTGGCACTGGTCGAGCATGAAGTTGACGCCCGAATCAGGGTCCAGGCCGCCGCCGCGGACCACCTCGGACATGATGCGGAACAGCTGGAACGGGTCGGCCGCGCCCACCATCAGGTCGTCGTCGGCGTAGAAGCGGGAGTTGAAGTCGAAGGCGCCCAGCTTCCGCTCGCGGAGCAGGAGCGCCACGATGAACTCGATGTTGGTACCCGGTGCGTGGTGCCCGGTGTCCACCACCACCCTCGCCCGATCGCCCAGGCGCAGGCAGTGCGCGTACGCGGTGCCCCAGTCGGGTACGTCGGTGTGGTAGAAGGCCGGCTCGAACAGCTTGTACTCCAGGAGCATCCGCTGCCCGGCGCCCAGCCGGTCGTACACAGTGGACAGTGCCTCGGCGAGCCGGTCCTGGCGGGCGCGGATGTCGTCCTGCCCCGGGTAGTTGGTGCCGTCGGCGAACCACAGCTTGAGGTCCCGCGACCCGGTCGCGTCCATGATGTCCACGCACTCCAGCAGGTGCGCCACGGCCTTGCCGCGTACCGCCGGATCGGCGTGGCAGACGCTGCCCAGCCGGTAGTCGTCGTCCTGGAAGGTGTTTGAGTTGATCACCCCGATGGACACGCCGAGGTTCTCCGCGTGCTTGGCCAGATCCCCGTAGTCGGCCACCTTGTCCCACGGGATGTGCAGGGAGACGAGCGGGGCCGCTGCGGTGAAACGGTGCACCTGCGCCGCGTCGGACAGCTTCTCGTAAGGGTCCCGCGGCACCCCGGGCTGAGCGAACACCTTGAACCGGGTACCCGAATTGCCGAATGCCCAGGACGGCAGCTCGATCCGCAGCGACCTCAGCCCCGCCTCCACGGCGGTGGTGTCCACCATCACCCAACTCCGACCTGGAATGTCATGAATCGTTTCAGTCGCTGCTATGCTAGGCTGCGCCGCCAGCAGCGTCAATAGAGCCGGCCGGACCAGGACAGAGGTACATGATCAGCATCAAGGACGTGGCCCGGCACGCGGGCGTGTCGATCGGCACGGTGTCCAACGTGATCAACCGGCCGGGTCAGGTGTCGCCCGAGACGCGCGCCCGGGTGACGGCGGCCATCGCCGAGCTGGGGTACGTGCGCAGCGAGGCCGCGCGGCACCTGCGGGCCGGGCGCAGCCGGATCCTGGCGCTGCTGGTGCTGGACATCGGGAACCCGTTCTTCGTGGAGGTGGCCCGGGGCGCGGAGCGCGCCGCGCAGGACGCGGGCCTGGGCGTGATGGTGTGCAACAGCGGGCAGGACCCGGTGCGGGAGTCGGCGTACCTGTCGATGTTCGCGGAGCAGCGGGTCCGCGGCGCGCTGCTCACCCCGGCCGGCGCGGACGCCGCGAACATGGCCGGGTTCCGGCGGCACCAGATCCCGTACGTGCTGGTGGACCGGCTGGGTCCGGACGACCACTCGTGTTCGGTGGCGGTGGACGACGTGGCCGGCGGCGAGCTGGCCGGGCGGCACCTGGCGGGCGCGGGGCACCGGGACATCGCGTACATCAGCGGGCCGCCGGAGCTGGCGCAGTGCCGGGACCGGCGGACCGGGGTGTCGGCGGCGGTGGCCGAGGCGGGGCTGCCCGACTCGGCGCTCACCGTGCTGGAGGTCGCGCAGATGACGGTGGCCTCGGGCCGGGACGCCGGCTCCCGGCTGCTCGGCCTGGCGCGCCGGCCCACCGCCGTGTTCTGCGTCAACGACCTGGTCGCGCTCGGCGTGCTGCAGGCCATGTTCGCCGCGGGGCTGCGGGTACCGGACGACATGTCGATCGTGGGCTACGACGACATCGAGTTCGCGGCGGCGGCCGCGGTGCCGCTGACCTCAGTGCGGCAGCCCGCGTTCCGGATGGGGCAGAGCGCCGCCGACCTGCTCATCGAGGAGACCGGGGAGGCCGCGGCGGAGCACCGGCACCGCCCGGTCATCTTCCAGCCCGAACTGGTGGTGCGCGGCTCCAGCCTGACGCGGCGGAGAACATAGGTGAAACGATTCACAACCGACCGTGCGGCCTCCGGGATCGGGACCTTGGCCCCTACCGGGCATGGCGTGCGCTCGGGAGGGTAGGGGAGCAGCCGAGCGACCCGAGGGGACCACCACCATGCGAACACTGACCGGTACACCGCTCCGCGCCGACGAGCTGGACCGGCTGGACGGGTACTGGCGGGCGGCGAACTACCTCGCCGTGGGCCAGATCTACCTGCTGGACAACCCGCTGCTGCGCGAGCCGTTGCAGCCGGAGCACGTCAAGCGGCGGCTGCTCGGCCACTGGGGTACCACCCCCGGGCTGAACCTGATCTACGCCCACCTGAACCGGATCATCGCCCGGCACGGCACCGACGTGCTGTACGTCACCGGGCCCGGGCACGGCGGGCCGGGGCTGGTCGCCAACGTCTGGCTGGAGGGCACCCTGTCCGAGGTGTACCCGAACATCGGCCGGGACGAGCGGGGCATGCGCCGGCTGTTCAAGCAGTTCTCGTTCCCCGGCGGGGTGCCCAGCCACGTGGCGCCGGAGACGCCGGGCTCCATCCACGAGGGCGGGGAGCTGGGGTACTCGCTGGCACACGCGTACGGGGCGGCGTTCGACAACCCGGACCTCGTGGTGGCCTGCGTGGTGGGCGACGGCGAGGCGGAGACCGGGCCGCTGGCCACCGCGTGGCACGCGAACAAGTTCGTCAACCCGGCCACGGACGGAGCGGTGCTGCCGATCCTGCACCTGAACGGGTACAAGATCTCCAACCCGACGGTACTGGCGCGGCTGCCGGAGGAGGAGCTGACCAAGCTGTTCGAGGGGTACGGGTACCGTCCGTACCTTGTGGAGGGTGACGACCCGGCCGCGGTACACCAGGCGATGGCGGCCACGCTGGACACGGTCTTCGCCGAACTCGCCGCGATCAAGGCCGGTGGCTCGACCGAGCGTCCACAGTGGCCGATGATCGTGCTGCGCACGCCGAAGGGCTGGACCGGGCCGAAGGAGCTGCACGGTACGCCGATCGAGGGCACCTGGCGGGCCCACCAGGTACCGCTCGCGGACGTACGGGGCGACGCGGGCCAGCTGGCCATGCTGGAGCAGTGGCTGCGCTCGTACCGGCCGGAGGAGCTGTTCGACGGGGACGGGAGGCCCGTACCCTCCATTGTGGACTGGTTGCCCGCGGGCGCCAAGCGGATGGGCGCCACGCCGCACGCCAACGGCGGCGTCCTCACCCGGCCCCTGGAACTGCCCGACTTCCGCGAGTACGCGGTGAAGGTGACCGCCCCCGGAGCCGAGGTGGCGGAGGCGACCCGGGTGCTCGGCGGGTACCTGCGCGACGTGATGCGGGCGAACGCGGCGTACCGCAACTTCCGGATATTCGGGCCGGACGAGACGGAGTCCAACCGGCTCGGCGCGGTGTACGAGGTGACCGGCAAGGACTGGCAGGCGCGGACGCTGCCCACCGACGTGAACCTGGCCCGGGACGGGCGGGTGGTGGAGATGCTCTCCGAGCACACCTGCCAGGGCTGGCTGGAGGGCTACCTGCTGACCGGGCGGCACGGGCTGTTCTCCTGCTACGAGGCGTTCATCCACATCGTCGACTCGATGTTCAACCAGCACGCCAAGTGGCTGAAGGTGACCCGGCAGCTGGACTGGCGGCGGCCCATCCCGTCGCTCAACTACCTGCTCACCTCGCACGTTTGGCGGCAGGACCACAACGGCTTCTCGCACCAGGACCCGGGCTTCATCGACCACGTGGTGAACAAGAAGGCCGAAGTGGTGCGGGTGTACCTGCCGCCGGACGCCAACACCCTGCTGTCCGTGGCCGACCACTGCCTGCGCAGCCGGGATTACGTGAACGTCATCGTGGCCGGCAAGCAGCCCGCGCCGCAGTGGCTGGACATGGAGGCCGCGACCGCCCACTGCGCGCGGGGCATCGGCATCTGGGACTGGGCCAGCAACGACGCCGGCGATCCGGACGTGGTGCTCGGCTGTGCCGGCGACGTGCCGACCCTGGAGACGCTCGCGGCGGCCGATCTGCTGCGCCGCCACCTGCCCGAGTTGCGGGTACGGGTGGTGAACGTGGTGGACCTGATGCGGCTGCAGCCCGCCAGCGAGCACCCGCACGGCCTGTCGGATCCGGAGTTCGACGCGCTGTTCACCACGGACCGGCCGGTCATCTTCGCGTACCACGGCTACCCGTGGCTGATCCACCGGCTGACGTACCGGCGCACCAACCACCCGAACCTGCACGTGCGCGGGTACAAGGAGGAGGGCACCACGAGTACCCCGTTCGACATGGTGGTGATGAACGACCTGGACCGGTACCACCTCGTCATCGACGCCATCGACCGGGTACCCGGGCTCGCCCGCAGGGCGGCCGTGCTGCGACAGTCCATGGTGGACAAGCGCGCCGAGCACCGGGCGTACGTGCGCGAGGTCGGCGAGGACCTGCCCGAGATCCGCGACTGGAGCTGGCCCGCGTAGCCTTTGGCCGTGGATGTACGCCTGATAACCGACGACGGCGCGGTCGAGTGCCGGACCGAGGAACTGCCGGAGTTGCTGGCCCGCGAGGACGCGCTGATCTGGGTGGACATCCCGGGCTGTGACGAGGCCGCGGTACGGGTCCTGGACGGGGTGTTCGGGTTCCACCCGATGGCGGTACAGGTGTGCGTCGAGCGCAACCGGGTACCGAAGATGCACGCGTACACCGACCACGTGCTGGTGGTGCTGCACGCGCCGGAGCGGGGCAGGCGCGGGCACGTGCACTACGTCGAGCTGGACCAGATCGTCGGGCCCAACTACCTGGTCACCGTGCACGGGCCGGTGAACCCCGCGGTCGACCCGTCGGCGCCGGTACGGGAGACCACCGCGGTACTCGCGCGCATCCAGGCGGGGCGGCTGCGCCCGCGTACCCCGTTCGAGCTGTCCCACGCGATCGTGTCCGCGCTGGCCCGCAACCAGGAGGCGTACGTGGAGGCGGTCACCAGCGACGTGTGGCGGCTGGAGCAGTTGGTCACCGGCGGGGACGTGGGGGACCCGGTGGAGTTCCTCAACGAGCTGTTCCGTACCGGTCACGGGCTGCTCTCGGTACGGACGATGGGTGCGCTCGCCGCGGCCATCTACGCCCGGGTGGCGGCCCTGCCCGGCCTGCCACCCGGCGCGGCCCGGCTGGTGGCGGACATGGCGGACATGTGCGAGCGGATGCGCAGCGTGGCGGACGGCGAGCGGGAGTACCTGCACGGGGTGATCCAGTTCTACCAGACCGTGCTCACCATCAACGCGGCGCTGATCGGGCAGGCGCAGAACGAGGAGGTGCAGCGGCTGACCGAGGCCAGCTACGCGCAGAACGAGGAGGTCAAGAAGATCTCGGCGTGGGCGGCCATCTTCTTCGCCCCGACCGTGATCCCCGCGGTGTACGGGATGAACTTCCGGGTCATGCCCGAACTGCACTGGGCGTGGGGCTATCCGGCGGCGCTCGGCCTGATGGTGGTGGGCTCGTTCGGGCTCTACCTGATGTTCCGGCGGCGCGGCTGGCTGTGACGCCCGACCACCGTCACCGAGGCGGCGACCCGTCGAACAACGCCAGCAGGTCGTGCCGCTGGTGATAACGGGCCATGCCGGCCGCGGTGCCGTGGAACACGGGCTCGGTCACGCTCAGGTCCGGGTCGCGGGTGAGCAGAAGCTCTACCACCGCGCGGCGGCCCAGCGCGGCGGCGTAGATCAGCGCGTACTCGACGGTGTGGTTCGGGTCGAGCAGCGGTCCGCGCCTTCCGACCCGCTGTGCGCCGCGCGGCTCGCCGTCGCGCAGGTACCCGGCGACCCGGTCCAGGTCCCCGACGGCGGCGGCGAAGACCAGGTTGTCCACCCGGGCACCGCCGCGGGCCAGCGCGTCCACCGCGTCCGCGTACCCGTACGTGATCGCGGTCCACAGGGGCAGGCCGTCCCCGTCCCGGCCGTCGGGGTTGGCGCCGCCCCGGCACAGCTCCTCGACCAGGCCGGCCTGCACCCCGGCGGCGGCCGGGTGGGCCGAGGAGACCAGGGCGCACAGCGGCGTCAGCCCGCCACCGTAGGCGTCGCAGGGCGCGTCCGGGTCGGCGCCGTGGCCGAGCAGGATCCGCAGGATCTCGACCGCGTTGGGCGGCGACTGCCATTGCCGGCTCGCCTCGACCCCGTTCGCGGCGACGTAGTGGACCAGCGTGGCGTGGTGCCCGAAGGGGGAGCGGGCGGCCACCAGCTCCGGGTGCGCGGCCAGCAGCGTACGCAACGGATCCGCGGTACCGCCCACGACGGCGTCGACCGCCGCCTCGAACCGGGGGTCCACCGGCTGGTCCCGGTCGGCGGTGACGGCGGCCCAGTCCACGAACCCGTGCTCCCGCGCGATGGCGGCCCGGATCTCGTCGACGGTCAGGCTCCGGCCGGCCGTCTCGCCGGCGCCCGCCGCGCGGAGCAGTACGGTCGCCGCCGGGTCGCCGTCGCGGTGTGCCTGCCCGAGCAGTTCCACCCGCCGGTCGAGGACCTGCCCCACGGTGCCCGGCGCTCCGCCCGGTGCGAGGGTGGTGCGGAAGAGGCGGTCCACGGTGTGCAGCGCCTGTGCCAGGTCCGGACGGGACACGACATTCTCCTTCCGGCGGCCGCCTTCGCCCGGCAGGGATGTGACGGATACCCGATCGAGGTTCGGTAACGGGGCCGTGGAACGGTGTGGAACGCAGTTAGTATGCGCTGCCTGGGTACCAACTTTGAAGGAGCCGTAGTGTCCGGACCGTACCAACAACAACCGACTTGGTCGCCG
The DNA here is from genome assembly GCA_035278125.1 of Rugosimonospora sp. GTDB lineage: Bacteria > Actinomycetota > Actinomycetes > Mycobacteriales > Micromonosporaceae > DATEJJ01. Next base: position 4,215 of record DATEJJ010001033.1, on the reverse strand, counting down.
CAGACCGGTCCTGGCGGGCAGCAGCCGTACGGTTCTCCGCAGCCGCCGCAGCAGGGCACGGTGTACGGCCAGCCCCAGCAGGCCCAGACGTACGGCCAGCCCCAGCACACCCAGCCGCAGCAGCCGTACGGTCAGCAGGCGCCCGCGTACGGACAGCCGACCTACGGCCAGCCCAGCTACGGCCAGTCCGGCTACGGCCAGCCCGGTTACGGGCAGCCGCAGAGCCCGCCGCCGTACCCGCCCGCGCCGCCGGCCAAGGGCGGCAACGGATTCGCCGTCGCGTCGCTCATCTTCGGCATCATCGGCGGCATCCCGCTGGCCATCGGCTTCGGCATCGCCGGCCTGGTGCGGTCGGCGAAGGTGGGGCGGGGCAAGGCGATGTCGGTCATCGGCATCGTGCTCTCGCTGCTGTGGCTGATCCCGGTCATCTACCTGGCGACGCACGTGGCCAAGGCGGTGGACCCGGGCTGCATCGCGGCGAAGGCCACCGTCAGCACCTACGGTGACGCGAAGCTCAACGCGGACTCCAACAACCCCGCGGCCATGAAGAACGACCTGCAGACGATCGTGAGCCAGCTCAACGACGCCGCGGCGAAGAGCAACAGCACGGAGGCGAGCACCGCCATCAAGAAGCTTGCGACCGACTTCGACGAGCTGCTGACCGACCTCAACAAGGCGCAGCAGCCCTCGTCCGACCTGCAGAACCGGATCAACACGGACGCCAAGGCGGTCGACTCCGCCTGCGGCACGCTCGGTAGCTGACCCCGTCTCCCGGTCGCCGCCCCGCCGCGGCGACCGGGTCGATCCGCGGGTAACAGTCCACAAAGGAGCGTCGTCACCTAGGGGAAGTTTCAGGCACCCCAGGGAATCGCTGCCATTACGGGCCGTCGCCGGCTGCGCCTAGTCTCGCCGTACGGGACGGAGGAGCAGCATGGACACGCTTCGGGCTTTGCGGGTGGCGGATCAGCTGCCCGAGGGTACCGCCGCGAGAGGCGGACCGCTCGCTCTCGCACTGCTGCGGGGCACCTGGTACGCCACGAATCCGGACGCGGGCGGCGTGGTCCGGCTCGACCTGAGCGGGGACGACGGGGCGCTGCGGGTACGCGCGTTCGGCGCCGGCGAGCCCGAGTCCCTGGACTGGGGCGAGATCCCCGCCACGGCGTACGGTGCCGGTGTCGTGTCCAGCGAGGCGATGGCCTTCAGCGCGCAGTACCAGTTCGACTTCGTCACCGTCCTGCTGGCCGCGTACGCGAAGCAGGGCATCCTGGTGCTGGACACGTTCAACACGTTCACCGACGGCAGCGGGCGCGCCAACTATTTCAGCCGCGAGTTCTTCCACCGTTGAGACGGCGGCGGCGATGATCGAGGATCCCCCGCGCTCCGCGCGGCTGTGCGACCTGTCCCGTACCCCCGGCACCCGGCCCGGTGCCACCGATCCGGCGCCGCTGCTCGGGCGCTGGGTGAACTACGACCCGACCACCACCGGAATCGTCGAGCTGTGCGCCTGGCAGCGGGCCGGCGTGGTGATGGTCTACGCCACCAGCCTGGTCGACGGCGCCCAGCAGGGCTGGGGCGAGGTCGTCGCGGGCGTGTTCACCGGTTCGGTGGACAGCACCGAGGCGGCCGGGTTCACCGCGCAGTACGACTTCGGGGAGCTGCGCGTGCTGCTCGCCGCGTACCTGAACAACCGCCTGCTGGTGCTGGACGCGTACTCCACGTTCGCCGGACCGGACCGGCGGGCCAGCTACTTCCAGCGCGACCACTTGTACCTTCCCCCGAGGTGATGACGTGAGCACTCCACCGGTCAAGATGCGCTTCCACTGGAGCATCCCGGGCTCCGGCGCCAAGCAGGCCACCCGCGGCGCCGCCGACCGGTTGGACGTCAACCCGGTGGACGACCTGGACCTCCAGGTGAAGCTGTGCGAGATCGCCGACGACGGCGGCATCGACAGTCTCCTGCTGCCGATCGGCTTCCACCGCGCCGACCCGGTCACGCTGGCCGCGTACTTCGGGCTGGCCACCAAGCGGGTGCGGTACATGGTGGCGATCCGGCCCGGCATCGTGTCCCCGACGTACCTGGTGCAGCAGGTGAACACGGTCTCGGTACTGATCGGCGGCCGGATCTCCATCAACGTGGTGGCCGGGTACTCGTCGCGGGAGCTGCGCGCGTACGGCGACTTCCACTCGCACGACGACCGGTTCGGCCACAGCGACGAGTTCTGGAGCATCTGCCGCCAGCTCTGGCACGGCCCGCTGCCGGTGGACTTCACCGGCCGGTACCTCACCGTGGAGGGTGCCCGGATCAACACACCCTTCACCGGCGGCCGCGAGGCGCCCGAGCTGTACTTCGGCGGCAGCTCCGAACTGGCCTCGGATCTGGCCATCAAGCACGGCGACGCGCTGCTGCGGCTGGGCGACACGCCCGACCGGCTGGCGCCGCAGCTGTCCCGGGTGCTGGCCAGCGGCAAGGAGGTCGGGCTGCTGTTCTCGGTCATCGCGCGACCCACCCACAAGCAGGCGGTGGAGGCGGCGTACGCGCTCATCCACGCCGCGGGTGACTCCGGGCGCGCGGTACAGGACCGGTTCCGGGTGGAGAGCGCGGAGTCGGTCGGCTTCTCCACCACGTACCTGCTGGGCTACAACCAGTCCGACTGGCCCAAGCCGTACCTGTGGAGCGGCGGGATCCCTTACATGGGGCCGCTGTCGCTCGCCCTGGTCGGCACGCCCGACGACATCGCCGCGGCGCTGATGGAGTACCGCCGCATCGGCGTGACCCAGTTCCTGTTCCACGGCCGGCCGGACATCGAGAGCCTGCCGTACTTCTGCCAGGAGATCCTGCCCAGGGTACGGGAGCTGGAGCGGGACGTGGCCGGGCCGGTACCCGCCGCCGTACCGGCCCGGCCGCACCAGCCGGCGCGGTAGGGCCGACATGCGCGTCCTGTTCACCGCCGGCAGCGGCGGGCCACGCCTGTACCCGATGGTCCCGCTGGCGTGGGCCTGCCGCGCGGCCGGGCACGAGGTGCGGCTGGCGACCACGCCGCCGTACCCGCAGACCATGGTGGACGACCTGATCGGGTACGCGGCGCGCTGGCCGGCGGACCTGCTGGTGTACGACGCGGTGGCGGACGCCGGCGCGGTCGCCGCCACGGTGCTCGGTATCCCGGGCGTGCGGTACCTCTGCGGTGTCTCGGCGTTCACGCGGATCGGACCGCTGCCCGAGTACCGCGCGCTGTTCGCCCGCTTCGGCGCCGAGCCGGAGCCGCCGGTGTCCTATCTGGACAGTACGCCGCCCGGCATGCGCCTGGTCGAGCTGGAGCCGCGGATCGACCTGCGCTACGTGCCGTACCACGACGCCGGCCGCGAGCCCGCGGAGCTGCACGCGCTGCGGGCACCGCGGGACCGGCCGCGGGCCTGCGTCACCTGGGGGCGGGACGAGCCGTGCCGCGCGGCGGTGTGCCGGCTCGCCGAGTCCGGTGTGGACGTGCTGATGACCACGACGGTCGGCCAGCTCCGCGCGCTCGGGGACCTGCCGGCGGGGGTACGCGGGCTGCCCGGGGTACCGCTGCCGCTGCTGCTGCCGTACTGCGACGTGCTGGTGCAGCCGGGCGGGGAGGGCGCCACGCTGACCGGGGCGGCGCTCGGCGTGCCGCAGGTCGCCGTCACCCGTACGCCGGAGCACGAGCTGACCGCCGGGCAGCTGGCCGCGACCGGTGCCGGCGTCCACCTGCGGTACCACGAACTGCGCCGGGACGACCGCGGCTCGGCCATCTGCGCCGCGGTGCACCGGGTACTGGTGGATCCGTCCTATCAGGACAGTGCGGACCGGCTGCGCAAGGAGATCGAGGCCCAGCCGTCGCCGGCCGACGTGGTGCCGGGGCTCGCCGCGCTCGCCGGTGCCCGGGTCGGGGGCTGACGGTGCGGATCCTGTTCACCGCCGTCGGCGCGCGGCCGCACCTGTACCCGATCGTCCCGCTCGCCTGGGCCTGCCGCGCCGCCGGGCACGAGGTGCGGCTGGTGAGCACGCCCGCGCTCGCCGGCGACCTGGTGCACACCGGGCTGCCCGCGGTGACCCTGGGCGGCCCGCCGCGGTACACCCCGCAGGAGCGCGCGGACCTGGCCACCCTGGTGTACTCGCAGCAGCCGTGGCCGCCCGGCTGGGCCGCCCGCGCCGACCTGCTGCCCCCGGCGGCGCAGGCGTACCTGGAGCGGCTCGGC
>DATEJJ010001032.1:0-8841 GCA_035278125.1 Rugosimonospora sp. | reverse complement strand
GGCCGCGGCCCGCGCGGTCGCTGCCTCCGCCATCGAACCGGCCGCCCGTGGCACGGACGTTGCCACGGTCCCCAGGTGCGCCGCGGCGGCCGGGCCCGCCACCACCGCACCCGCGCCGAGCATGGCCACGATCGCCCCGGCGATCCTGACAGCGCGCCCCACGTATTGCCAACCCATGCGCCCTTCCCCTCCCCCATGATCGGGTCTACTCGATGACGGCGATGGCCGTCGTGACGTCCGCCACCAGAACCAACCCTGTCACCCTGATCAGTAGCGGTGGTCCGATCGTGGACAGACACCGGACAGCGACGACATCAGCGCAGGTCAACGACGAGTCCGGCGGTGCACACACCGGACAACACCGGACACGGACAGGCCCGACGTGACAACCGGATCCGGCACAGCACGAGACCGTCGGCGCAACCGTGCCCGAACCCGGCCACGTCAGCGCCCAGCCCAGCCGACCCGACCCGACCTGCGTGATCCTGGCGTAAGCCGGGCGACCTCGGGTGGCTGCGGCACGCGGTCGTGGAGCATCCATTCAGCCATCGCGCGGTGCACCGCAACCACCGACCACCCAACCCACCGACGCTCCCCTCCGGCCGCCCCCACGAGGTGCGGGTCGGACCCCCATCGGCCACGGGCACCCCGACGCGGTTGGCACCGGCCAAGCCGGCCACTGACCCCGCAGGGCTGTTCGGAACAGTCACGCCAGCGATGAGCGTCGGGGACGTTGAGCGGGTGCAGTTCCGGAGCCGGGCGAAGGGGGCGGACCCGCGCCGCGGTGAGGACGTCACGGCGCCGGCCGGTACCCCCGGTGGGCGGAGATCGACAAATCCGGGGTGGGAGCCCAGTCAGCACTCCACGACAACGCGGCAAACGCCGACGCCGGCCCGGGACCGCTCGATGCTCGATGCCAGCAGCGAGGCCACTGCTGCATTTCGTCTGGTTCCTCAACATCCGCTGGCCGCGTCGCTAGTCTGCCGGCGCCGGGCTTCAGGTCTGGGTCAGGCGTTCAGGAACTGATAGACCGCAGCGGGAGCCTCGACAGCGCCTGCGGGCTTGGTGATGGACATCGGGGCGCCGAAATCGGTGAAGGTGATCTCGGCCGTGAGCGCCGGGTCGATCGTCGCACCGTCTTCCTTGAAAGAGGTCAGGTGCCCCTGATCGTCGAGCGTAGCGGTGAACGGGACAGCCTTGGCCTTTTCACCGGCCTTGGCGAGCGCGTCCTTGTCCGGCGACAGCAGGCTGTTGGTATTGGTGACGTCAACGGTACCGGTGTAGTGGGTGCTATCGGGGTGCTGGACATTCGCGACGCCGGCCAGCAGGTCGCTGGTGCCGAGGGTGATCTCGCCGGCCGAGTTCACGGGCAGCTGACTGTTGCCGGTGACCTTCGTCCGGTCGATGTGCATCCACGTGGCCTTGTCCACGCCGAGTTGTTTGTTCAGCGTGGCACCGAGGTCGATCTTCGTCCAGACCTCTGGGCTGATGACGGTGTACGCGACTGAGATGTGCTGTCCCGACACCGTGCCGGTGGCGGTGATCTGGGCGGCCTTGGCGGTCGGGTCGACCTCGCCCGTCGCGGACGCGTTGCTCTGCTGCATCCGCAACTTGTATGAAGTGGTGCCGAACGCTTTGACCGACGCCAACAACGCGTCCGTCGGCGCGGCTGGGGTGGGTGACGGCGCGCTCGCCGCCGACGACGGAGCCCCGGACCCGGCCTGGTTTTTGGCGTCACAGCCGGTTGCGGCGCCGACGGCCAGTAGTACGACGAGCAGCACACGCAGGCACTTCATCCCATGTCCTCCACGTTGGTCGCGCACCGTTCGCAGGCCCGGACGGCCCGGCCCAACCGACGCTATGTCGGGGCACCCCATCCAGGTATCCGCGACTCGGCCCTCCTGCCCTCATCCTCGTCGAGGACCTACACGGGCATGCCCGGCTTTGGTTCGGCGACTGCGACCAGCGCAACGACCGGTTCGCGCCGGCCGGCCAGAACCACGTGGGGCCGCGGGGCGGCTGCCGGCCGGCGGCTCGGCGCAGTCGTCGAGGATCCGGCCAGATCGGTCTGGAGCATCCGGTCGGTGGACTGGGCCGGCCCGGCGGCCATGGCGTCCGCACCGGCCCGGTGGACGGCCCTGCGAACCGAGCGGCGCAGCCGCCCCATCCAGCCGAACGCGACGCTCGACAGAGGCGAGCAGGACCGGCCGTGAACAGCCCCGGGTCGCGGTCGACGGCGTACCAGGCGGCGCCGATCCGCTCCGCCCAGTCCGCCAGCACCGTTGTCCTGCCCTACGGTCGGTCCTCGCACCTCCCGACCAACGCCCAGCCTGACCGCGGCAACAACGTCGCCGATGTCCCGGCGCAACGATTCATGATGAACGGTCGCCGAGATCAGCGCGGGCACCGGACCAGTCGCGGCAGCCGAGTACCGGAGCAGCTCAGGCGGCGGCGGCTGACGTCTCGGCCGGCATGCGCCGCAGCAGTACCAGGCCGTAAGCGGCCACCAGCAGCGAGGGCAGTTGCCCGGCGAGGACGACGCCGACGGTGAGGTGGTCGGTCGGTGTGTTGGGGGTGAGCGCGCCGAGGATGTCCATCGTGGCGTGGATGGCGATGAGCGGCCAGATGGTGTTGGCCCGCAGCCGCATCGCCGCCAGGCCGACGGCGAACACGAACGTGTAGCTCACCTGGTTGGCCACAAGGCCGGGGCTGAGCGTGGCGGCGTTGGTCAGGTGGATGGCGGCGAACAGCGCGGACGAGCCGGCGATCGCGGCGAGTTGGCCGGCGCGACCTCGCCCGGCCCAGGCGACGAGGAGAACGCCGAAGATGAGCCCGCGGAACTCGGTTTCTTCGAGGAACCCGGTGATGGCGAACGTCGGCACCTGGATGGCCACCTTGACCCGGTCCGGGTCGAGGCCGCCGCTGAGCCCGGCCACGACGATGAGCCCGACCAGCGCACCGACCGGCCACAACACGCGCAGGTCGCGCCACTCCCGGCGGGGCGTGTAGGCCCAGGTGCGACGGTAGCCCCATGTGCCGGCGAGGACGGCCAGCACACCCGCGCCGAGGACGGTCTCACGCAGGAGGTGCGCGACGTCCGGGGCGTGCGGGCCATGCCCGGCCAGTGGCTTGAACAGGGCCAGCGGCAGTGCGGCCCACCCGGTGACGGCGGCGACGAACAGGAAGCGGTGACGATCGATCCAACCCGGCAGTGGCATGGCAGCAGGGTACGAACGCGGCGGCCGGCGAACATCGCTCCGCCGAGCGATCAGCCGGCCAGCCCGTTGCGGTATGCGTAGACGACCGCCTGCACCCGGTCGCGCTGGCCCAGCTTGGCCAGGATCGACGCGACGTGCGTCTTCACGGTGTGGGTGCTCAGCGTCAGGTCCCCCGCGAGTTCGGCGTTCGACCGCCCGGCGGCGATGCCGCGCAGCACCTCCAGCTCGCGTGGGGTGAGCCCGTGGTCGGCCCCGGCCGGCAGGCCGGTCACGCGTGCGTAGGCCCGGACGAGCCGGCGGACGGCGGCCGGCGCGAACAGCCCGTCACCGCCCGCGATCGTGCGGACCGCGGCCACCAGCCGGTCAGCGGTGACGTCCTTGAGCAGGAAACCGCTGGCGCCCGCGCACAGAGCCCCGAACACGTACTCGTCGAGGTCGAACAGCGTCACGACGAGCACGCGGGTGGTACCGGCCGCGCCGTCCGCGATACGGCGGGTCGCGGCCACCCCGTCGAGCCGGGGCATCCGCACGTCCATGACCACCACGTCGGGACGCGTCGCGGCGGTGAGCCGTACGCACTGCACGCCGTCGCCGGCCTCGTCCAGCACGGCGATGTCAGGCTGAGCGGACAGGATGGTACGCCAGCCGGCCCGGATCGCCGGCTCGTCGTCGGCGAGGAGCACACGAATCATGCCAGCGGCCCGATCGGCAGCGTGGCGGTGACCGCAAAGCCCCCTCCGGGGCGGGGGCCCGCCTCGGCGGTACCACCGTAGAGCGCGACCCGCTCGCGGATACCGACCAGCCCGTGCCCGACGCCCGAGCCGGCTACCACCGTCCCGTTGTCCACAATGGACACGTGGAGCGCGTCCGGGCGTCGGCAGACACGCACCTCGACCCGGGTCGCGGCAACCGCATGCCGGACCACGTTGCTCAGCGCCTCCCGTACGATCCGATACCCGGCGGCACCGACACCGGCGGGCAGCGTGGACAGGTCGCCCTCGACGGACGGCCACACATCCAGCCCAGCCGAACGGGCCCGCTCCAGCAGCGGGTCGAGTTGGTCGAGCGCTGCGGGCTGGTCGAGGGCAGCACCGGGCGCGCGCCACGCGCCGACCAACCGGCGGGTCTCCGCGAGGGCATGCCGCGCGTCCTCAGCGACCGCGCGCAGGGCCGGACCCGCCGTCGCCGGGTCGCGCTCGGCAGCGATCCGGCCGGCCTCGGCCCGCACAACGGCGAGACCCATGTGGTGCGCAACCACATCGTGCAGCTCGCGGGCGATCGCCAGCCGCTCGCTGGCCAGCACCGCCTCGGCCCGCAACTCGGCGCGCTCGGCGAGCAGGGCCACGTTCGCACGCACTGCCTTGACGGCGATACCGAGCAGCCAGGCCGCCAACCCCGACAGGATCGCCGTGAGCATCAGCGGGGACAGCGGGTCGCCGCCGTCGAGGGCGCCCACCCCGACAAGAACCACCAGCGTCGCCGCCACCGCCCGACGCGACCTCATACCGGCCCAGGCGGCGACCGTGTAGGTGGCCACGTGCAAACCCCACTGGACGACCATGGCGGGCAGTCCGAACACCAGCCGCAGCACCTGGAAGGCGGTCACGACATACCAGACCACGGCCGGGGCGCGCCGCCGCACCGCCAGCGGCAGCGTCGCGCCCACCGTGACGACCAGAACCTGGGCGGTAATCCCGGTACGCGGCCACGACGAGCCGGCGCCGCGCCAGCCCACGTACAGCGAGACGGCGGCCAGCACCACCGCCAGCAGCCCGTCGAGGACCACGCCACGCACCGCACGAGCCCGACCGTCGATCACCGTGCACCCTCCCGCATGGTTAATCTCACCGCTACGGCACGTCAATGGCAAGCGCGCGACTTCGCGTACACCTGGCCCGGCCGATCAAGGGACGGGTGGAGAACACGAATTGAACTCCACAGTAGACCGCCCCGGTGGACACAGTCGCTCACTCACAGCCCTCTCAAGCCCGCCTTGCTGGGTTACCGCGGCCCATCCCGTTCACTCGGTCCGCCGTCGGCAGCGTGACGCTGGCCGACGACGGGGCGCAGCGGCAGGCCGGGCATCCAGGCGTCGCCGCGCGGGGATCAGTGCTGGCCGACGCTCCCCGCGATCCAGCGTCCGTCCTGCCCACCGGCACGCGTCAGGTCGCTCCCGTGGTGCTGGCAGCGCCGGGCTACACCGTCCTCCCGCGGCCGGCTGACCCGCCGATCATCAGAGACGTGACGCACATCGTGCTCACCGTGTTCTCCGGCCCGGTCACCCGGTTCGGCGACCTGGACCGATGTCCCTGTGACAACCCGGTGTGCAAGCCGGTGTGCCGCACGACGCTGCTGGGAGACCCGGACGACGACGGCGACCAGCGCATCCTCGCCATGCCGGCCCCGGACGGGACGCCGATCGTCCGGGACTGAGAGCCTCGACCTCGGGTATCCGGGTCACCCGTTCGATCATGGCTTCGGGGGTGATGCTGCCCGAGTACCTGATCTCGGTGAACGCCTCCACCTGCCAACCGAGTCGGGTGTAGTCCACCAGCGCGGTGAACCCGGTGATGACGCCGATATCCCGCAGCCGGTCCATCCGGCGTTTGACCGCGGCGACCGACTGACTCGCGAGCCATCGACCAGTTTGAACTACCCCGAAAGCTGCCGCCCATCCGCCGCGCTAGCTCGGTCGCGAACTTCGTCAAACGACGATGCGGCATCGATGCAACTGTGCGCACGCTGTGGGGGGACTGGTGGAGGCCGGTCTCGAGGCGTCCACTATGGATGGTCCAGGTCGCGGTCTGACCCTGAATCATTGAACTCGATCATCCACTTCGAGCGGACACAGTGGACCGACGCAGCGATTGTTGCCGCATCGCTGACCGCGCCACCCGGAGTCGGTACCGCCGTCGCATCCGCCGGTACGTCGTCGGGCGTCGTGACCGCGATGCGACCGCGTCCAGCAGTCCCGGCCCGTCGGCCAGCCCCGTGCCGGCCGCGACCGCCAGCCCGACGGCCAGCGGCAACGCGTCCGGGAACAGCGAGTGCTCGGACGTGTACGCCGCCAAGGCACCCGAGGGCGACGCGGTCGGCAAGCAGCTCAGGCGCCGCGAGCGCCTCCGTCGAGCCCGCCTTCCCTCTCGTGGCCGGACTGGCCGTGCCCCGCAGCCGGAGCCTGCGGGGCACGGCGTTGCGGTACGCCGAGAGCCCGCTCAGTTCGGGAACCCTCCGTCCTGCGGTTGGTCGGACGTATCCGGCTCATCCTGATGGTCGGTCTGCTGGGGGCCCGGGACGACACCCACATCCGAACCGACATCCGACTCCACCGCCCGGACCACGAAGTTGCGGTCCAGCGTGACCAGTGTGGTGGTGCCGTCCTGCTCCCGCAGGTACACGTCGTACCCACCGCCATCCGCGGCCAGTTGTACCCGGACAACAGTCGCACCCGGTACGGCCCGCAGCGCGGCCGCAGCGGCCTGCGCCGCGACCGCGCCGGTCACCACCGCACCCGGCTGCTGCGCCGTGCCGGCGACGCCGGTCCCGGTGCCAGTCGTACCCGCCGACGCGGGCACCGTCGCTACCGTCACCCCCACCGCCAACACACCAGCGGCGAACAGACCACCGGCCGCGTACCCCAGACGCCTACGCGCCGAACTCGCATGTCTCCTCATCACTTCTCCCATCTACGAACCGGAATCCCTCCGCCCGCGCAGGTCAGGGCTCGCGCCACAACTGTGACGAGCCCGGGTTGGCGCTCAGACCGCAGAGGCGACACTCAGCGTCGCCAGAACCATGGCACCCACAGTCGCGGCACCCAACCCTATGGCCACCCAATGGCGGCAACAGCGCCGCATCACAGACCCTCCACCGAGGTGAGGCGGGTATGGACGCTTCCCATACTTATCCGTGCACCCGTCCCGACCAACCCGCCAACTGGCCGGGCCGCCCCCACCGGTCGACGGGGATCCATGGACGCACGCGCCGGCCGGGCCGGGTCAGCGCTACGTGACGTACTGTCGACGTGGCGGGTCATGGTGGCCAACACGTCGCGCAGGTCTGGCGGGAGGTGGGGCTGATCGGCCAGGCGAGCGGAAGGTGCATCCGGCTCGGTATGTGGGCAAGCGTGCCCTCGCCGGTCCACTCCGGTCCGCGCGGACCAGAGCATCGGCTGCACGGACCGGCCGGCGGCCGGGGGAACGGTCACCGTGCTGTGCCGCGGTGCGACGCAGCGCCGCCACTGCCGCCGGCAACCGACGACAGTGGAAGCCGAGTGTCGAACGCGGGCACCGGCCCGGCGAGCAACGGGCGCCGTGCATAGTGGCGCAGCGGGACGAGCGGATCGTAGCGTTGGCTGTTAAGAATCACCGGTTGGCGGCGGAAACGCGGAGTTGGCAACGCCGGGCCGACCCGCGGCGGGGCCGGGACCCGGCGTTGATGGTCAGTCTCAGCTCACGACCGTGCTCACAGCCGCCGGTGTCGAGTTGAACGAGCAGCTCACGGGGACGGTGATGCCGAGGACGGCGATGTTGAAGGTAAAGGTTCCGGGCGTGAACGTCACTGTCCCCGCCTTGTCCGCGGTCCAGGTGCCGGACTCGGTCACCGTGACGCTGGCCCCGTTGGCGACGGCGCCCTGCGAGCCCGCCGTCACCGTGACCGGGTTGGTCGCGGTACCCGTGGTCGCGATCGTCTGGCTGAAGGTGTTGAGGTCGCTGACGTTGAAGCCGGAGTTGTTGGTGAACGTGAAGGTGACCCGCACCTGCACGGTGGCGCCGAGGCAGCGGTCGGGGGGATGCCGACGTCGAACGTGGACGGCCCCGCCTGGGCCGCCGTGAACGGGTTGGTGCACGTGGTAGCGGAGGTGACCGTGGTGGCGTTGGCCGGCGCCATCCAGGTCAGTCCGAGCGCGCTGGCCACCGCCGCGGCCAGCAGGTACTTAACCCCGGTTCGGATCATGTAGCGGCTCCCTTCTGAGCTGCCTCGCCCACCCGCGGCCGGAGCGGGCATCCCGGCGGCGGCACCATCGGGGGCTAGCACCCAGGTGGCGCGGGGTCACGGACGTCAACCAAGCCGGCCAGGACTGCAAGAAATAGAACATGTTCTATCAACAATGTCAAGGCAACAACGAGAGCGCGGCTGCGCCTGGAGTTGGACGGGTGCAGTGGGGGTCACAGTGGTCCCGGGGGTGACCGAGGCGGCGAGCCTGTTTGTTTCGTCGGATCACAGTGGCGACTTCCGTATGCGCCCTGACGGTGGGCGTTCATGTGGCGGTCTGATGTGCGATCCCCGCCAATGGGCCGTGTCGGAAATCCCCGGGGGTCCTCCACAGGCCCCAGTGGGTTCTTGTCCGTCGCGCCTCACCGCGCTGATGACCTTAACTTAATCCGGTTCGGACGGGGCACGCATACGACCGACACCGGATCGCATCCGGACGCGTCGCGGTGCGTCCTCTCCAAAGCAACGGCCGTCGGTCTCGGGACCGTGTATGGGGAGGTACAGCCATGCCATTGGACGACTTCAGGGGTCTACGACTGAGCCGCCGGGCGGCGCTGCGGGCTGGCTTCGGTGGCCTGGTCGCGGCTCAGGTGGCGCTGCTGGAACAGACCGCGTTCACCCCGGCGCG
>DATEJJ010001031.1:0-4406 GCA_035278125.1 Rugosimonospora sp. | reverse complement strand
CTAGCGGGGCAGTCTGACAAATCCTCAGGATGCGCGGAGGGTCGCGCCAGGCGGCGCGCCACCGGATCCCACAGCCGGGCGTTGGACGACAGGCCGTGCACCAGCAGGAACGGCCGCCCGCTGCCCGGCCACTCGCGCACGTGCAGCGCGACCTGGTCGGCCACGGTCACCCGGCGGTCAACCGGCGCTTCGGTCGTACCCATGAGCCCACCCTAGCGGGGCAGTCTGACAAATCCTCAGGATGCGCGGAGGGCCGCGCCAGGCCAGCACGGCCGCAGGCCGCTGGATCAGATCCCGTGGCCGCGGCGGTGGAGCAGACCGAGCACCGACTCGACCCGGACCACCCCGGCCGTGGCGGCCAGCGCGATCGCCGCCCGGGGCTCGCGCCAGTTGTTGCGTACCGCCGCGCGGGTGTACCGCCACGCCTCGCGCCGCTGCCCGCTCGCCGCCGACCAGCAGGCGAGCTGCCCGTACACGCGGGCGGCGCCGGGGCGGCAGCCACCGATCTCCGGGTGCCGGGCCATCATCCAGCGCAGCGACGAGATCTTCGTGCCGTACTCGTAGGCGAAGTGCGAGGTACGCCCCCAGTGGACCTGTACCAGCGGCACGTCCACGTGCGCCACCGGTGCCCGCTTTGCCGCGCGCAGCAGCAGGTCCCAGTCCTCGTTCTGGCTGCCCGGCGCGTCCTCGGCGACCAGGCCCAGGCCACCCAGCAGCGCGGCCCGGCGGAGCAGGAAGGTGGACGAGTGCAGCATCGCCATCCGCGACTCGACCAGCCGGGCCAGGTCGATGCTGCCGGTACCGGCCAGCCGCGCGCTGCGCCGCCCGGCGTACTCCACCTCGATCGCGCAGGTGGCCAGCTCGCTCCCGGGCGCCGCGCGCAGCGCCGCCACCTGGGCCCGCAGCTTGCCGGGCAGCCACACGTCATCGTCGTCGCAGAAGGCCACCAGCTCGGTGTCCAGCGCCAGGATCCCGGTGTTGCGGGCACCGGCCAGCCCGGGCGTCCGCTCGTTGGCGAGCACGGTCACCGGCCGGGCGCCGGTGCGGCGCAGCTGCTGGTCCGGTTCGGCCTGGTCGTAGCTGACCAGCACGCGCAGCTGCCCGGGGTAGTTCTGCGAGGCGATCGCGTCCAGGGCCCGCCGTACCAGGATCGGTCGGTCCCGGGTCGGTACCACCACGCCCACGCTCGGCCACTTGCCGGTACGCACGTCAGCGCCTCCCGTACCCGTACGCGGACAGCAGCGGCGCGGTGAGCGCGCCGACCAGCCGGCGCTGCCGGGGTGGCAGCTGGCTGCGCCACGCCTCGTCCTGGCGCAGCGGCAGTTCACCGGTGGTGAAGCGCATCGGGTTGCCGGCGGCGCTGTGGCACGGGCCCAGCCGCACCGCGCCGCCGTGCAGGAAGTCCAGCGGCCCCGCCGGTACACCCGCGAAGTCGGCGAGCTGGCGCACGGTACCCGTCGGATCGGCGAGCAGCGCCTCGTACCGGACCCGGCGTACCGGTACACCCCGGCGGGGCAGCAGCCCGAAGGCCGCGTTGTGCGCGTTCCACAGCAGCGCGGCGCGGCCGGGCGCGTACCTGGTCATCTCGTCGCGTACCGGCGACTCCGGCCGGGTGACCGTCTTGGTCCACGAGTACGCCACCCCGCGGCTGTCCCGGACCATGTGGATCACGCGCAGGTCGATGTCGGAGGACCAGCGCAGGCAGTACGCGAGCGAGCTGTTCTTGGAGGAGTCGATGAGCACGTCGGCGCCGCTGACCGTGGCGGCGCCCCGGTACAGCGCGGCGTAGTAGCCGGCGTACTCGGCGACCAGGGCGCGGTACCGGTTGGGCAGCCGGGGCGCGGCCAGCCGGGGGATGTGCCGGGTACGCTCCACCGCCTCGCGCAGCGCCAGTACCCGCGCCGGATCCACCTGCGCCCAGCCGCCGAACGCCTCCTCGCCCACCGCCTGCCAGAACTCGCAGCGGGAGAAGGCGGTACCGCAGCCGCACCGCTCGTTGTCGCGCAGGTCCCGCTGCCACAGGTGGACCACCTCGCCCAGCGGGCAGACGGTGGGCAGCTCCCCGAGGATCCGTTCGAGCAGCGTCGTACCGCTGCGGCCGAGGCCGCCGACGAAGACCACGCGTACCACGCAAACCTCCTGTCTCGTTCTGTACGCATAACGAACGATTGCGGGACTTGGAGCGGCATATGCCTTGTGAGCGCATACGTGTGGCTGGCATGCATTTCGACGCGGTCACCGAGGCGGAGGCGGTCGAGCTGGTACGCGCGGCGCTGGAGCGCGGCGAGGGCGGCCGGATCCTCACCCCGAACCTGGACATCCTGCGCCAGGCCGACGTCGCCGCTCCGTACCTGCGGGACGCCGCCCTGGTGGTCGCGGACGGTGCGCCGGTCGTGTGGGCCAGCCGGCTCGCCGGTACCCCGCTCCCCGCCCGGGTGGCCGGCGCCGACCTGGTCTGGTCGCTGGCCCGGATGGCCGCCCGGGACGACCGCTCCCTGTACCTCCTCGGCGGCGTGCCGCCAGTGTCCACAGTAGACATCAGTGGCGCGCAGCGGGCGGCGGGCGCGCTCCGGGACGGGTGCGCCGGGCTGCGGGTCGTCGGCGCGCTCAGCCCGCCCTACGGCTTCGACCGCGAACCCGGCCTGTCCCGGGCGGTACGCGAGGAGCTGGTCGACGCGAAGCCGGACCTGGTGTACGTCGGCATCGGCTTCCCGCGCCAGGAGCGGCTGATCAGCGCGCTGCGCCCGGAGCTGCCCGCCGCCTGGTTCCTCGGCTGCGGCAACGCCATCAACTTCCTGGCCGGCGAGCACGCGCGGGCCCCGCGCTGGATGCGCCGCGCCGGGCTGGAGTGGCTGCACCGGCTGGCTGCCGAGCCGCGCCGGCTGGCCCGCCGGTACCTGTGCGACGGTGTGCCGTTCGGGCTGCGGGTGCTGGTCGGTGCGGCAAGGCGGCGGTACCGTGGGGATGACATCTAGTCATACCAGCGGTATGCTGGCTGCCTGACAGGAGGAACGGGATGACTGCCAAGGTGACGCTGTCGTTCTCGGACGAGACGATCGCGGACGCGCGGGCCTGGGCCCAGCGCGACGGTGTCTCGCTCTCGGCCTGGATCGACCAGGCCGCGCGCGAGCGTACCCTACGGGAATTGTTCGCGGCCCACGCGGACGCGGTCCGGCGCGCGAGCCTGGACGACGAGGCGGCCGCGCTGGCCGACGAGCGGGAGATCGAAATGGTGGACGCGGAGGTGTACGGGTCGGGCCGGCGTGCGCCGCGGTGAGATCTGGCAGATCAACGGTGCCCGCGAGCGGCTGGGCCTGGTGATCAGCTCGGACGTCTACAACGGGACCGACGTGCCGGTGGTGCTCGTGGCCGAGGTGGTGGAGAAGGAGCGGCTGCGCGACTCGCCGCTCGCGGTACCCTCGGGTGATTATGTGATCATGCCGGACCGGATCTCCTCGCCGATGAAGAAGTGGTTCACCGAGCAGGTCGACGTGGCCGACACCGCGACCATGCGGCAGGTCTCCCGCGCGCTGCGCATCCTCCAGGACCTGTGATCAGCGCGGGTTGAAGTAGGGCAGCCGGGCGAGCTTCGTGAAGGCGGCCAGCGCCGAGCCGTCGAGCTGGAACCGCTGCGCCGCAGCGTTCCCGTCCGGGTTCGAGTCGAAGTAGCAGGCCGCCTTGATCTGCGGGTTGGCCCGCACCAGCGCGACGGCGCCGGCCAGCCACGCGGTGCGCGCCGGCTCGCCCCACGCCTCGGCCACCCCGAACTCGCCCAGCACGATCGGCTTCGGGTGCGCCGCCGCCCAGGTGAGGAACGGGCGCAGCAGGTCGCCGAGGCTGCGCAGCCTGCTGCCCGCGTACACGTCCACGCAGACCCAGTCGACCTGCGCGTCACCCGGGTAGAACGCGGGCGCGTACCCGCCCGCGAACCCCTCGGCGGTCGGGCACCAGGCCCAGGACACGTTGTCCACCTGCTCCTGCGCGAAGATCGCGCGCACGTGCTTCCAGGCGGCCACGTAGTCCGGACCGGACCACATCGACGCGGCCAGGTTCGGCCGGTCCATCTCCCAGCGCAGCCGCAGCAGCACCGGGCCGCCCAGGTCGCGGATGCGCCGCGCCCAGTCGTGCAGCCGCGGGTCCAGCGCACCCGAGCTGATCACCCGGGTGTCGTCGATCACCCAGCTCAGCATCAGCGTCGCCCCGGCCGCCGCGAACGCGCGGTCCGACGCGGTGGGGAACGGGTCGTCGAAGCGCCGGTACGTATTGACGATGGCCAGCTGCCGGCCCAGCGCGCGCTCCAGGTCGCGTACCGCCTGCACCCGGCCGGCCTGGTTGAGCACCGCCGGGCGCACCCACGCGCCGAGCAGCGCGCCGGTGGCCGGTGCGGAGACCGGCCCGGAGTCGAA
>DATEJJ010001030.1:0-2101 GCA_035278125.1 Rugosimonospora sp. | reverse complement strand
GGCCGCCGTCCCACGGCAGCTCCCCGGCCAGCAGCTCCTCCGCCGCCGGTGCCCGCAGCGGCGTCGGGCCGGCCGAGCCGATCCCGGTACCCGCGCTCCGCCGGGCTGAGTCGAGACTCAGCGCGAACGAGCACACCGCGATCACCATGGCGTTGCGGGTACCCACCTTGGCGAACTGCTGCGGCCCCGCCGCCGGAGGTACCAGGAACGCGGCGATCAGCTCGTCCGGCGCGAGCGCGCTGCGCTTGGGACCGGTGAAGAACTCCGCCACCGGCAGCCGCCGGGTACCCCGTACCGAGGCCAGCTCGACCAGCGCGCCGGCGGCGAGCAGCGGCGGGTGCGCGTCCCCGGCCGGCGACGCGGAGCCGAGGTTGCCGCCGACCGTACCCCGGTTGCGGATCTGCGGCGAGCCCACGGTACGCGCGGCCATGGCGAGCCCGGGCAGCCGCCCGCCCAGCTCCTCGATGAGCCGCCGGTAGGTGACGCCCGCACCGACGCGCAGCAGCGCCCCGTCCGTCCCCCACCCGGCCAGTTCACCGATCCGGGTCAGGTCCAGCAGCGCGGGCGGGCGGCGCCGGTCGAAGTTCAGCTCCACCATCACGTCGGTACCGCCGGCCACCGGGACCGCGTCCGGGTGGGCGGCCCTGGCGGCCAGCGCGTCGTCCCAGGTGGACGGTTGCAGGAAGTCCACGCCTCACCACCACGCCAGGCCGGGCTCGGGCGCGCCGTCGCGGCACACGGTACCCTCGATCAGCCCGTACGGCCGGTCCGCGGCGAGGTACACCTCATCCGGGTTGTCCAACCCGAACGGCGCCAGGTCGACCAGGAAGTGGTGCTTGTTCGGCAGGGCCAGGCGTACCTCGACGATCTCCGGCCGCCCGGCGAGCACCCGCCGGCCCATCTCGTACAGCGTCTGCTGCAGCGACAGGCTGTGCGTCTCCACGAAACCCTCGACCAGTAGCCGCCGGGCCTGCGCGTAGGACTCTTCCCAGTCCACGTCGGACGCGAGACAGCGCCAGCGCGCGTCCACCGCGGTGGCCAGGATCCGCTCCCGGGTCTCCGGCAGCGTGGTGTACCGGTCCCGGACGAAGCCCCGGAACTCCGACCCGGTCGAGTTGAGCAGGGTCAGCCCGGTCAGCCCGGCGACCACAGTGGACACCCGCCCGTCGTAGGTCACCGTCGCGGTACGCACCTCGGCGCCGGCGCGCTGGAAGGAGTGGTCGCCCAGGCGCTGCCAGGCGTACCGCTCGATGCCGACCCGGGCCCGGTAGATCGGTGGCTGCGAGTCCACGAAGTGCCGCGCCAGCAGCAGCCCGAAGTCCTCAATGGACTCGATGCCGTGCTCCCGCGCGAACGCGTACACCGTGTTCTTCTGCGTGTCGGTGGCGAGCACGTGCGCGTTGTCGCCGCGCAGGTGCACGTCGGCGAGGTCGCCCGCGAGCGCGGTGCTGACGTTCAGGTCGACCAGGTCGTGGCGGGCGCCGTCGCGGCGTACCCGCACCAGCCGCGTCTCCGCCTTGCCGTACTGGTTGGGCCCGAGCACTATCCCCATCCGCTCAGCTCCCCCGGTAGGTGGTGTAGCCGAACGGGCTCAGCAGCAGCGGCAGGTGCAGGTGCCGGTCCGGGTTGGTCACCTGGAACACCACGCACGCCTCCGGGAAGAAGGCGCCGGGCCCGAGGTGCGCGGCCGTGTCGAAGACCAGCCGGTACCGGCCGGGGGTCAGGGTCCGCGCGAACCGCAGCCGCCCGTCCGCGTCGGTCACGCCGGCGTCCACCACGGAGCCGTCCCGCTCCAGCCGCACCGGTACCCCCGGGGCCGGCGAACCGGCCGCGTTGTCCAGCACGTGCGTCGACACACTCACGCCGGCTCGCTCCGCCCGCTCACGCGCACACCAGCCGGCGCAGCCGCAGCTCGGTTATCTTGGCCAGTTCGCCGCGGACCACCCGGCGCTCGGTCTCCTCGTCGTTGGCCAGCCGCTCGCGCGCCGCCGCGAGCATCTCACCCGGGCTGGCCCCGCTCGCGAAGATCAGGAAGACCCGGCCGAACCGCTCCTCGTACGCCCGGTTGGCGTCGACCAGCGCCGCGCGTACCCCCGCATCG
>DATEJJ010001029.1:0-4101 GCA_035278125.1 Rugosimonospora sp. | reverse complement strand
TGTTCGTGGACGACAGCACAGACGACACGCCTGATGTCATCCGGACCGCGGCGGCGACCTGCCCCATCCCGGTGACCGTGCACCACCGGCAGAACGCAGTCGGGGGGCTGGGCGGCGCGGTGGTGGAGGGTCTGCGGCTCGCGCGCGGTGCCTGGGTCGTGGTGATGGACGCCGACCTGCAGCACCCGCCGGAGGTGGTACCGGACCTCATCGCGGCCGGCATCCGCGACGGTGCCGACATGGTCGTCGGCAGCCGGTATGCCGGCGGCGGCAGCCGCGCGGGGCTCGCTGGCGGGTACCGCAGGCTCGTCTCCAGTAGCTCCACGCGAGTGACCAAGCTGCTGTTCCGGACCGTGCTGAGCCGGGTCAGCGACCCGATGAGCGGGTTGTTCGCGGTGCGCGGCAGCTCGCTGGAGACCGCCGGGCTGCAGCCGCTGGGCTACAAGATACTGCTGGAGCTGATGGTACGGACCCGGCCCGCGCGCGTGGTCGAGGTGGCGTACGAGTTCCAGCCCCGCCACGCCGGCCAGTCCAAGTCATCGCTCGCCGAGGGGCTGCGTTTCCTGCGCCACCTGGGCAGCCTGCGCTTCGGCGGTACCCGCCTGCGGATGGCCGGGTACGCGCTGATCGGCGCGTCCGGCCTGGTGCCCAACACGGCCGCGGTGTGGCTGCTGTCCGGGCAACTCGGCCTGCACTACCTGGCCGCTGTCGTGCTGGCCAACCAGGTGGCGATCGCCTGGAACTTCGCGCTCGCCGACCGCCTGCTCTTTCGTGGCCGGCGCCACCGCCACGTGCTCAGCCGGCTGTACCGGTTCTTCCTGATGGGCAACGTCGACCTGGTGGTCCGGATACCGGCCGTGGCGCTGCTCGTCGCTCACCTGCATGTGAACTACCTCCAGGCGAACCTGGCCGCGCTGCTGGTCTCCTTCCTGCTGCGCTTCGTGGTCATCGACCGCCTCATCTACCTCCACCGGCCCGTCACCCGGATCGTGGAGGTTCCGTGAACGGGATGTCCTGGCTGCGCGCGCACCGTCGCCGGCCGGCCCTGCTGCTCATCCTGTTAGCCTTGGCGTACGTCGGCGCCAGTGCGGTCCCGGCGTACGCCAGCGCCAACCTGCTCGTCAACCCCGGCCTGGAAGCCTTGGACCCCAACGGTTTCCCCACCTGCTGGGAGCAGTCCGGCTGGGGCGACAACACCTACCAGTTCTCGGTCACGTCCGACGCCCACAGCGGCGGCAGTGCCATGCAGGTGACCCTGACAAACCCGAACAGCAGCGGCGACCGTAAGGCGATGATGCTGGAGAACACCTCGTGCGCGCCGAACGTGACAGCTGGGCACCAGTACGACCTGTCGGTCTGGTACACGACGACGACCGCGAGCACCGTCATCACGATGTTCCGCCACGACGTGGCGCAGGGCTGGCAGTACTGGACGGACCTGGCGAGCCTGCCGGTCACGACCGCGTGGACGCAGAAGACGGTACGCACGCCGCCGGTACCGGCGAACACCGACCAGATCACCTGGGGTGTCACCATCTACGGCACCGGGACGCTGGTCACCGACGACTATTCGATGGTCGATGCGACCCAGCCCACCACGGACACCTCGTGCAGCGCCGGGGCAGCGTGCACCCAGGGCGTGTGGCAGGTGATGCCGTTCACCTCGCCGGTACGCGCGATCCACGCCGTGGTGATGTACAACGGCAACGTGCTGCTGGTCGCCGGCTCCGGCAACAGCCCGGACATGTTCAACGCCGGAACCTTCACCAGCGCCGTGTACCAGCCCAAGACGGGCACGTTCATCAGCGTGCCGACGCCGGCGGACCTGTTCTGCGCCGGGCACGTGAACCTGCCCGACGGGCGCGTGCTGATCATGAGCGGCAACAAGGCATACCCGGCCGCGGACGGCAGCCACGGGTACGAAGGGCTGAAAAACTCGTACATCTTCGACCCGGCGACCAACACCTACACCCGGGTCAACGACCTCAACGCCGGCCACTGGTACCCGTCGGCGACCGAGATGGGCAACGGTGACGTCATCACGCTCGGCGGACTCAACGAGGACTCCACCGGTACCGTGGCGGACGAGTACTTCTCCACCGCGCAGCAGCAATGGCTGTCGATGAACCAGGTGAACCAGACCTGGAACTTCTGGGGCCTGTACCCATCCATGATCCTCATGCAGGACGGCCGGCTCTTCTACACCGGCAGCCACGTCTTCGGCAACGGCACATCCGGCAGCGGCGCGGCCATCTACGACTATCACGCCAACACCATCACATCGGTACCCGGCCTGCAGGACAAGGACGAGCGGGACCAGTCCATGAGCGTGCTGCTGCCACCCGCGCAGAACCAGAAGGTGATGGTGATGGGTGGCGGGAACATCGTGACCAATGTGGACGCCAACCGGTACACCGACGTCATCGACCTCAAGCAGGCCAGCCCTGCGTACACGCCGGGTCCCCTGCTGCCCACCGGCGCCTTGACCGGTGGCACCGCGGAGACCGGTACCCAGGGCAAGATGTACGTGTCCGCCGTGCTGCTGCCCGATGGCAAGGTCCTTGAGACCGGGGGCGGCCTGCACAACCGGGCCGACCCGGTGTTCGAGGCGTCCCTGTACGATCCGGACGCCAACACGTTCACCTCGGTCGCGACCGACCCGGTGCCGCGCACCTACCACTCGTCGGCGTTCCTGCTGCCCGACGGGCGCGTGATGGCGGTGGGCAACAACCCCGGTGACGGCAGCTTCGAGATGCGCATCTCCATCTACTCGCCGCCGTACCTGTTCCAGGGGTCCCGCCCGCAGATCACCAGCGTAGCCGCCACCAACTGGGCGTACGGGAGCACCCAACAGATCACTGTGGACACCGACATCCTCAAGGCGGAGCTGATCCGTCCCGAGGCGGTCACCCACTCCTCCGACCCGAACCAGCGGTACATCGAGCTACCCATGACGGTCAGTGGCAACACCATCGGGCTGAACGTCACCAGCAACCCGAACCTGGCACCGCCCGGTTGGTACATGCTGTTCGTCGTCGGTACCAACGGCGTGCCGTCGGTCGCGCGATGGGTCCACGTCGGATGAGGCGGGCTGTCGTCGCCGCGGCCGTGGCCGGCATGCTGCTCGCCGCCGGCCCGGGCATGGCGTATCTCGTATCACAGCACCACCCTGGTGCCCCGGCCGCAGCGGCGCGCCAGGTCCGCGACGTTGCCGCACCGGCTACCACGTCCACGGCGCCGGCCATAGCGAGCACTGGCATAGCGAGCACTGGCATCGCGAGCGCGGGCACTGCGAGCGCCGGCGCTGCCGCCCGCAGCCGGGTCGCCACCAGCCCCCTCCCGTCAGCGACCGGCTCACCCGGCGTGCCGCCACCGTTCGTCCAACCCTTCGCACAGCAGCCCGCAGCGGTCCGGACCACCGCGCGGCCGTCGCCGACCGGCGAGGTGACGGTGCCGGTGAACATCGACGGCTGCGACCACGACTACGGCGAGACCGGCGTCTGCGTACCGTGGACGTTCCCGGCCGGCGTCACCGACCGCTGCGCGTGGCTGCGCGCCCACGGCTTCGGACCACTCGCGGTCAAGGGCACCGACCGGCTCGGGCTGGACACCAACCACGACGCAGTCGCCTGCGGCCCCGGGGACACCTGACCACTCCGAGCGCCACCTGTCGTCGCACAACCCGAGCGGACACTCGACACCTCCGTCGCACACATCTACCGCGCCTCGACCACCTGACGGACCGGTATCAGCGTGGGGTAGCTGCCGTCCGCCGTCATCACTCAGGGTGGCGGTGCGGGCGAGCGTTCCTACAGGCCCTAGTGGGTTCTTGTCTGTCGCATTCGTAGCATCGATGACCTTAACTTGGGCTGGTCCAGACCGTGCGCGTGCGACGAGACGCCGGATCGCGTCCCGGCGTGTCGCTGTGCGCCCAGGCAACGGCCGTCGGTCTCGGGACCATGTATGGGGAGGTACAGCCATGCCATTGGACGACTTCAGGGGTCTACGACTGAGCCGCCGGGCGGCGCTGCGGGCTGGCTTCGGTGGCCTGGTCGCGGCTCAGGTGGCGCTGCTGGAACAGACCGCGTTCACCCCGGCGCG
>DATEJJ010001028.1:0-3576 GCA_035278125.1 Rugosimonospora sp. | reverse complement strand
TCCGGCGCATCGGCTGGGTGGCGGCCGAGGTGGCCCGGCACGGCGGGCTCGCGGTGTGCTGCCCGATCGCGCCGTACGCGTCGGCCCGGGCCACGGCCCGGCGGCTGGCCCGGGAGGCGGGCGCGGGCTTCGTGCTCGTGTACGTGTCCACCCCGATCGAGGTGTGCGAGGCACGCGACCGCAAGGGCCTGTACGCGAAGGCTCGCGCCGGGCAGCTCACCGGGATGACCGGGGTGGACGACCCGTACGAGGCGCCGACCGACGCCGAGCTGGTACTGGACACGTCGGGTACCAGCGTGGAGCTGGCCGCGGCGCAGGTACTGGAGCACCTGGCCGCGGCCGGTTGGATCGACCCCCGGCGCTAGGGCAGCGGGGACACCCGTACCTGGAAGATGGGTAGCGCGCCCAGCGCCCGGTAGGCGGCGAGGGCCGCCGCGGACGCCTCCACCCGGGAGTCCTTGCCCACCGAGTTGGGCGTGTCGAAGTAGCACAGCGCCTTGATCCGCGGGAACTGCTGGATCTGCCGCTGCGCGGTGTTGAACACGTAGGCCGGGTGCAGCGGATCGGCGGGCGACCGCCAGATGCCCCACTCGGCCACGATGAACGGCTTGCCGGGGAACTGCCGGACCGCCCAGTTGTAGATGCCCGGCCAGCTCGTCGAGGCACGGGTGGTGCGGTTCATCAGTTCGGCGAAGTCGCCGTAGCCGTACTTGGGACGGCTGTAGCCGTAGGTGTCCCAGCCGACCCAGTCCACCACGTCGTTGCCCGGGTAGAGCGCGGGCCACCAGGACTGGATCTCGTACGGCGGGTACGCCATGAACACCATGACGGTGACCATGTTCCGCACCCCGTGCGCCCGCAGCCGGGTCACCACGTGCCGGTACATGGCCCGGTAGTCGGCGGGTGTGTAGCCGGAGCCGGGCTTGGGGTTCACCTCGTTCTCCGGCTCGTGGTGGATCGCGAAGAAGAACTGCTGCGGGAAATCGCGCCGCAGGTGCACGGCGAGCCGGTCGAGAAACGCGTCGACCTGCTTGTTGCCCTTGGCGATCGCGGCCCAGCTGGCGGTGTCGGGCCGCCAGCTGATGAGCAGGAGCCGCGGGTGGCCGGGCTCCCGGGCGACGCCGATCTCGGCGGCGGTCGGGAACATTTCGCCGGTACCGCTGTGGTACGCGTGGTAGATCGCCTGGGTCCGGCCGGTGGTCACCTCGAATGTGCGTAGCGCCTGCTCGCGGGAGCCGACGGTGTGCGCGCCGGGCGCGACGCCCCAGAGCACGCCACAGGTGGGTACCAGCTTCGCGCCGACGGTGCACGCGGGTGACCGGTTCGAGTCCGGGGCGGTCCCGATCCGCCCGGTACCGGTAGGCAGCCTTTCGCCGAGCGCCCCGTGCGCGGCGGGTACGCCCGCCCGGGGGAGCATCGGCGGCTGCGGGTAGACGCTGGTCAGCAGCCGGGATTGGCTGCTGAACACGCCCTCGACCAGCACGACGAGGGCGGTGGCCACCGCGATGAGCACGGTGGCGGGGTGTGCCCGTCCCACAGTGTTCCTCCTGGTACAGCCTGAGCCAGGGGTAACATTACCGTAAGATCCAGATAAGTCGGTTTTATTCGCAGGAAGGGAGTGCGCGCACTTCGCTTGCTGCGCCCCTTCCTGACCGATCGGCCCAGTTACGCGCAAACCTCGCCGGGCGTTAGCCCTCTGGGATCGGCGTTCCTCCTCCGCCGGGTACCGCGAACAACGCTCACGAAGGGCCGCATCCATGGACATGACCCGTCCCTCGCCGTATGACGTGTCCGACTACTTCGGGATCATCCGGCGGCACTGGTGGGTGGTCATGCTCGGCCTGCTGCTCGGCGTCGTGGGCGGTGCCGGTTACGCGGGTACCCAGCCGAAGGTGTACCAGTCGACCACCTCGGTGCTGGTACTGCCGATCGACAGCCAGGACGCGAACGCCACCGGTGGGCGCACCTCGGCCACGATCAACCTGGACACCGAGGCGCAGCTCGTCACCTCGACCGACAACGCGACCGCCGCCGGCAAGCTGCTCAAGGTGTCCACGCCGCCGGACGTGCTGGCCACGGACGTGTCCGTGACGGTACCCGCGAACACGACCGTGCTGGACGTCGCGTACGAGGCCAGCTCGCCGGGTGCCGCGCGGGCGGGCTCGCACGCGTTCGCCACCGCGTACCTGACCAGCCGGCAGCAGAGCGCGCAGGCGAACCTGAACACGCAGGTGACCGCGCTCAGCGCCAAGGTCAAGCAGTACGCCACGGCGCTGAGCCAGCTCTCCGGCCGGGTCGCCGGCATGGCCAACAACGACCCCAACCGGGCCGCGCTGAACAGCCAGATCAACACCCTCACGAACCAGATCAACACGCTCACCAGCCGGGTGAACGACCTCTCCACGACCACGGTCACCGGCGGCCGGGTGATCAGCGACGCCACGCTGCCGGCCACGCCGGTCCGGCCGGTGGTGCCGCTGTACCTGGCCAGCGGCGCGGTGATCGGCCTGCTCGCGGGCTGCTGCCTGGCCGCGCTGCGGGAGCGTACCGACAAGCGGCTGCGCCGGCCCGGCGACCTGATCCGCCGCGCCGACCTGCCGGTCCTCGCCGAGCTGCCCAAGCGCACCAAGCCCCGCTTCGACGACGTCTTCCCGGCGTACGGGCCGGCCGGCCGGATGTTCAACCGGCTGCGCAACGAGGTGCTGGCCAGCCTCGGCCCGCAGGACCAGGTGCTGGTGGTCGCCGGTGCCAGCCGGGGCAACGCGGCCAGCCTGGTGGCGGCGAACCTGGCCTCGGCGCTGGCCCGTACCGGCAGCGAGGTGGTGCTGGTCTGCGCGCAGCTGCCGGACAGCCTGGCGGACACCACCGCCACCACGCGGCTGCTGGGCGTGCCGCCGGTACCCGGTCTGTCCGACATCCTGGCCGGCAAGGTCGGGCTGGACGAGGGGCTGCAGCGCGCGCCCCGCAACCCCTGGCTGCGCGTGATCACCACCGGCGGTACCGCCAGCTCGGCCGGGCTGCTGCAGTCGCAGCTGGTCCGGGAGACCCTGGACGACCTGCGCGGCGAGGCCGAGTACCTGGTCGTCGAGGCACCGTCCACTTCGGTCAGTGCGGACGCGCAGAGCCTGGCCAGCCTGGCCGATGCCGCGATCCTCGCGGTGGAGGTGCGGCGCAGCACGCACGCCGAAGTGGCCGACGCGGCCGCACAGCTGCGCCGGGTGGGTACGCCGCTGCTCGGTGGCGTGGTGCTGCCCAAGCTGAAGCGGCTGCGCGAGGAGCGGCGGCCGCGTACCGGACCGGGACCGTCCGCAGTGGACGGTCGGGGTACGCTGCCCGAGCTGCCCGGTCCGGAGTACGCGGGGCACCGCGGCCGGACCGCGCGGGCGCGGAGCAACGGGCTGCCGGTGGGGCGCGGCGGGGCGCGGCCGGAGCGCGGCGACGAGACCGTCGTCATGGCGCGGGTGGACTACGACCGGCCGCCCCCGGACGGGCGGACCGGTTCGTGAGTCCCGGCAACCGCTCCGCCGAACTCGTCGCGGCCCGCCCGGCGCTGCCGGTCCCGGTGTCGGTACCGGT
>DATEJJ010001027.1:0-5298 GCA_035278125.1 Rugosimonospora sp. | reverse complement strand
CGGCCGGCCGGCGACATAGGTGGCCTGGTTGACCAGGCGCAGCGGTGCGACCCGGCGCTGGCGGTGCGCGTCGGCCACGGTGAAGTCGCCGGGCTCGACCCGGAACACGGCGATGTCGGCGGGCGCGCCCACCGCGAGTGTGCCGCCGGGCAGGCCGAGCACGGTGGCCGGGTGCGCGGTGGTCGCCGCCACCACCTGAGCCAGGGACAGCCCGGCGGCGAGCAGCTTGGCCATCGTGGTGGGCAGGTCGAAGACGGGCCCGTACTGCGAGCGGGCGTGCAGGTCGGTGGAGACGGTGTACGGCACGATGCCCGCCGCCAGCTGAGCCTCCAGCACGTCGAAGGCGAACCCGCCCGAGCCGTGCCCGATGTCGAAGCGCACCCCCTTGGCGTACGCGTCGCGCACCGCGGGCGTGACGCCGTCCGGTCCGGTGATCCCGGTGGCGAGGCCGCTCGCGCAGTGAGTGACGATGTCGCCCGGGCGCAGCAGCGGCAACAGACTGTCCACTGTGGGCGGTGCGGTGCCGATGTGCACCATCACCGGTACGCCGGCCGCCCCGGCCACGGCCAGCGCCCGGCGCAGCGGCTCCAGACCGTGCTCGCCCACGGTCCTGGCGTCCAGCCGGACCTTGACCCCGGCCAGCAGGTCCCGGTTGGCCAGCAGCGCCGCGGTGGCCACGTCGACGTCGCACATGGACAGGTCCCGGCACTCGCCCTGCGGCCCGGTCAGGCCGATCCCGGACACGTTCAGCAGCGCGGCCACCCGCACCCCGTACCCGCGTGCGGCGGCACGCAGCCCGTCGAGCGTGTACGCGCCCGCGGAGCCGGCGTCGACCCAGGTGGTCACGCCGGTGTACCAGGCGACCGGGTCGGGGTCGATGCCCCAGTAGGTGGCGCCGGGGTACACGTGGGTGTGCAGGTCGACCAGTCCGGGGCTGACCAGCATCCCGGCCACGTCGACCACCTCGCGCGCGGCGTCGCGGGGAAGGTCGGGCGCGATGGCGGCGATCCGGCCCGCGCGCACCCCGATGTCGTAGCGCCCGTCCACGCCGGCACCCGGATCGAGCACCTCGCCGCCGGCAAGCAGCAGGTCATACGCGGGCTCCGTGCCCGCTGTGCTCCCAGTCATGCCGCCCCCTTTCGTGTGCGGGCGAAACGAGGTCCGGCCCGGTGCCGGTGGCCCGACCGCTGGACGCGCGCTCGGCTGCGGCAGCACCCCTCGCATGCAGGCGAGCGGAGGCGCGCCCTGACGTTGCCGCCCGGACCTCGCGACAAGCGCATGGTCATGATGCTGCCGCCATGGCGCGGTCGATGTCGAGGCGGTAGAGCCGGGTGGGGCGACCCTTGCGGGTCACCTGCACGCTGCC
Organism: Rugosimonospora sp.; assembly: GCA_035278125.1. Lineage (GTDB taxonomy): Bacteria > Actinomycetota > Actinomycetes > Mycobacteriales > Micromonosporaceae > DATEJJ01. The sequence goes on along the minus strand of DATEJJ010001027.1, from coordinate 3,932 downwards.
GTCCCCGGTGGCCAGGCCGGACCGGCCGAGCACGCGGATCAGCCGGCGGCCGCTCGGGTCGGTGATGCCCAGCGACGTGGCCAGGTCGCTGGGGGAGATGGCGCGACCGGCGAGGCTGCGCTCCAGCGCGGCCAGCCGGGACAGCGTGGCCGGGCTGAGCCCGGCGCGGCGGGCCAGATCCTCCAGCGCGCCGCCGTGGTCCCGGTAGGTGGACGCGAGCGCCGGCCCGGCGCCACCGATCGGTCCGACCAGGGCCCCCGAGTCGTCCAGCAGGTAGCCCGCGGGCTGGTCCTCCTGCTCGGCGCGCGCCACCGCCTGCTCGGCCAGGCCCACGCAGGTGCGCGCGGACGTGCCGACGCCGAAGCCGGCGGCGAGCCGGATGCCGAGCGCCTCGCGGGCGTACCGGAGGACGGGCAGGCTCGCCCAGCCGCTCGTGGCCCGTTCGAAGAGCGCCTTGTGCGCGAAGACGAGGACGCCGCGCCGGTCCCGGTTCTCGATCCAGGCGTCGCCGTACTCGGGCGTGTTGGCGAGCAGGTGCAGCAGCCCGATCCGGGCCCGGTCGACGTCGCCGCGCGGATCCGGCTCGCGTACCTGGAACACCCCGGCGGCGAACCGGGCCGCGCTCGCCCGCCGGGACTGGATGCGCAGCGCCAGCTCGTCCAGGGCGGCGCGGATGGTGGCCGCCCCGGGTGGCGCGGTGATCACCGCCGTGGTGCCGGCCAGGGCGGCGGACACTGCCGTACGCGCGGTGATCGCGTACTGCGCGCCGGTGCGCCGCGCGTACCCGCGGTGGAACTCGACGATCTCGTCCCACCCCTGCCCGGCGTCGTACGGCAGGCAGCCCACCTGCTCCGGATCGAGCCCGAGCGCCCGTACCACCTCGTGGACGGTGTCCACTCCGAACGTGTCCACGCTGACCGGTACCGGCCGCCGGCCCTGAGCCAGGGCCCGGCCGAGGGCGAGCGACAGGTCGAGGCTCGCGGCGCGGATCACCTCGACCGGCAGGCCGGCGGGCAGCACGCGCTGCGCGCGGGCGAACGGGACCTGGCCGAGCAGCAGGCCGTCGACGTGGGTGCGGAGCAGCAGGGCGCGCACTCCCGGGCGGATCTGCTCCTCGCTGCGGTAGGTGACCCACTCCAGCCGGGTGTCGCCGGACGGTGTGCGCGCCGCCTCCTCGAAGACGGGCCGGTGGCTCGCGTGGATGACGAGCCCGATCACGGTCGGCATGGGCACCTCGGCGAATCTCATGTTCGAAAACCTGCCGCTCCACACTGCACCGCGCGCCACATCGCAGTCAAGCGTTGACTTCCCGGCACCAGAGGAGCAGAGTCGGACTGCGAACTACTTACGCACCTCGCTCGTTGCAGAGGAGCACACCGTGACCGGCGGCGACGTCATCGACTGGCGTAGCAAGGGGTTCTGGTGGCCCGGGCCGCCGGTCTCCCAGGCGGAGTTCGTCGCGGCCCGGCACCATCTCTTCGGCGGCTCCTTCACCTGGCCCGTGCTGGTCGCCCGGCGGGCCGCCATCGACCACAACATCGCCACGCTGGCCGGGTTCTGCGCCCGGCACGGGCTGGAGTTCGCCCCGCACGGCAAGACGACCATGGCGCCGTCCCTGTTCGCCGCGCAGCTCGCCGCCGGTGCCACCGCGATCACCGTGGCCACCGCCAACCAGGTGCTCGCCTGCCGCGCGTTCGGGGTACCGAGCGTGCTGCTCGCCAACGAACTGCTCGACCCGACCGTGCTGCGCTGGGTGGCCGGCGAGGGGGAGCGGGGCTTCGAGTTCCTGTGCTACGTGGACTCGCTCGCGGGGGTAGCCGCCGTGCGCGAGGCCCTCGCCACGGCACCTGGCGGGCGGCCGGTACGGGTGCTCGCCGAACTCGGGTACCCGGGCGGGCGCACCGGCTGCCGCGACCTGGCCGAGCTGACGGCGGTGGCCCGCGCGGTGGCCGCCGCACCCCGGGTGGAGCTGGCCGGCGTCGCCGGGTACGAGGGCGGACTGTCCACGGTGGACGAAGTCGGGCGCTACCTGGACGGGCTGCGCGAGGCGGTGACGCACCTGGCCGCGCAGCGGCTGCTGCCCGACCCGGTGGTGGTGACCGCGGGCGGGAGCAGGTACTTCGACCTGGTCGCCGCGCGGCTGTCCGGTGCCTGGCTGCCCGGGCACCGGCTGCGTACCATCCTGCGCAGCGGCGCGTACGTGAGCCACGACGACGGCGTGTACGCCGGGTGGACCCCGTTCCGCCGCGTACCCGGGGAGGGTGCGCTGGACGCCGCGCTGGAGGTATGGGCCCAGGTGCTCTCCACGCCCGAGGAGGGGCTTGCCATCGTGGGGATGGGTAAACGCGAGGCGCCGTACGACGAAGGGTTGCCGGTGCCGCGGTGGGTGCGCGGCGGTGACGGCCAGGTCCGGGCCGCCGCGGCTGGCCTGCGCACCACCGCGGTCAACGACCACCACGGCTACCTCGCGGTGCCGCCGGGCGCCGGGCTCGCCCCGGGTGACCTCGTCGGCTTCGGCATCTCGCACCCGTGCACCGCGTTCGACAAGTGGCAGCTGATCCCCGTGGTGGACGGCGACCACACCGTGACGGACGTGATCCGCACCTACTTCTGACGTGGAACGGGTATGCTGCCACGCATGCCCGCGTACCCGACCTGCTGGTGGCCCGCCACGACGGCGGCCCACCCCCGACGCGTGCACTGACTGACCACGCGGCCGCCCGACGAGGCGGCCGCCGTCGTTCCCAACCCGGCGCCACCGCCGCGCCGCCGGCCGCCGAGCCGAGGGGAACGACCATGAACCTGCTGTACCGCCTGATCACCGCCGCCGACCCGGGACCGTTCGCGCTGCTGCGCCGGGAGGGCAGCGACCGCATCGAGGTTCTCGCCGGCGCGGCCCGCGACGTCCCGGCGCTCGCCGACATCCCGCTGCCGCAGGAGGGTGGGGGAGGCACGCTCGCCGTGGTGCCGTACCGCCAGGTGAGCGAGCGTGGCTTCGCCTGCGTGGACGACCACGCCCCGCTGACCTGCCTGGTGGCCACCGAAACCGCCGAGGTACCGCTGGCCGACGCGCTCATCCTGCTGCCGGACGGCCCGGTACGGCTGCGCGACGGCGGCTTCGACATCGATGACGACGAGTACGGCCGCGTCGTCGGCCGGGTGCTGCGCGACGAGATCGGCCGCGGCGAGGGCGCCAACTTCGTCATCCACCGCGCCTATACGGCCACTGTGGACGGTGACCCGCTCCGGGCCGCGCTGGCCGCGCTGGGCCGCCTGCTGCGCCGGGAGCGGGGCGCCTACTGGACGTTCCTGGTGCACACGCCCGAGCGCACGTTCGTCGGGGCGAGCCCGGAGCGGCACGTCAGCGTGGCCGACGGGCAGGTGATGATGAACCCGATCAGCGGCACGTACCGGCACGGCGCGGGTGGCCCCGACCCGGACGGGCTGCTGCGGTTCCTCGCCGACCCCAAGGAGACCGACGAGCTCTACATGGTCCTCGACGAGGAGCTGAAGATGATGGCGGACGTCGCCGATCTCGGTGGCCAGGTGGTCGGCCCGTACCTCAAGGAGATGTCCCGGCTCACCCACACCGAGTACCTGCTGGTCGGCGAGGGCTCGCACGACGTGCGGGAGGTGCTGCGCCGCACCATGTTCGCGCCCACCGTGACCGGCAGCCCGATCGAGAACGCCTGCCGCGTCATCGCCCGGCACGAACGGCGCGGCCGCGGGTACTACGCCGGCGTGCTGGCCCTGCTCGGCCACGACGCGGCCGGGCGGCAGACGCTGGACGCGCCGATCCTCATCCGTACCGCCGAGATCGGCCGGGACGGGCGGCTGCGGGTACCCGTCGGGGCGACCATGGTGCGCGAGTCCACCGCGGCCGGCGAGGTGGCCGAGACGCACGCCAAGGCCGCCGGCATCCTGGACGCGTT
>DATEJJ010001026.1:0-3917 GCA_035278125.1 Rugosimonospora sp. | reverse complement strand
GCCACGGCCGAGGCGGCGCTGGGCGCGGCGGGCCGCTGGGTCCGCGAGACGCAGCGCGCGGACGGCTCCTGGGGGCGCTGGACCGGCACCGTCGAGGAGACCGCGTACGCGGTGCAGGCGCTGGTCCGGGCGGGTACCCCGGCGACGGGTGCGCTGGCCCGGGGCGCGGCGTACCTCGCCGGGCACGACGACCCCGACCGGTACCCCGGACTGTGGCACGCGAAGGACCTGTACGCGCCGGTCCGGGTGATCCAGGCCGCCCGGCTGGCCGCACTGCACCTGGCCGGCACCCGCCCGGTACCGGCTCAGCGCAGCGGTTCGAGCACCATCGCGAGGCAGCCGACCGCAGCCACATCGACGCGCTGACGAACCTGGCCCGGCTGCGCGAGAAGGTCGGCGACCCCGTCGGCGCGCGGCTCGGGCATGCCCGAGACCCGTGTACCGATGCCGGTCCTCCTTGGTCTCGTCGGCGCGGTACGCGTCACATCCGGCCCGCCGGCCGGCCCCGGCTCGTCGACCATGATCGCCGCGCGCGGCGCCACCAGGATGCTCTCCCGGCTCGGCGGGCCCGGTGTCACCGCCAGCCCAGGCACCACGTTCGTCGCGCAGTCGATGAACCACGTCACCCACGGCTTGACCAACCGACCGTCGACGTCGGCCTGCGCGGTGTTCGCGGTGCGGGTCCATCCAGGACCTGCCCGGGTACACCCCGCATCCGAAGGGCTCGATCGAGACGCTCAACGGCGCGGTCAAATCGATGTTCTTCGCCGGCCTGCCCTGCTACACCGAGGCCCCGCGGTCGGTCGACGGCAAGCCGGCTGACCCGCACGCGCCAGCGCTGCGAGGCGTTCATGGCCGAGCTGCTGGCCTGGGTGGAGTGGTGGAACACCGCGCACGAGATGGACGTGCTGGACGGGCGTACCCCGATGCAGAATATTTTACATGATCGACTACTGTGCCGGTGAGCTGCGGGTAGCCGCGTCGCTGTCCCGGCCGACTGGGGTGTCTCGCGAACGATCGTTACCGAACATTATGTCTGCCAGCCGAACGACCACATCGGGACACAACTTCGCCAGCACGTCCAGCGGCGACCAACTCGTGATCACCAAACTCGACCGGCTCGGGCGATCCCTGGAAAACCTCATCGACCTGTCCACCCAACTGCAGAACAGCGGCGTCGACCTGGTCGTGCTCGACCAGGCCATCGACACCTCCACCGCGATGGGCCGCATGTTCTTCCAGATCCTCGGCGCGATCGCCGAGTTCGAGCACGCCCTGATGTCCGAGCGAACCCTCGACGGGCTGTCCGCCGCCCGCGCCCGCGGCCGCACCGGCGGACAGAAGCCCAAACTGACTCCACGACAGGCAAAGATCGCCCAGCAGATGTACGAGGAGACCAACGACCGCGGTCGTCGTGTGCACACCGTCGCCCAGATCGCCGCTGAGTTCGGCGTCACCCGGCCGACGATCTACCGCCACCTGGCCAGCCTTACCGCCACGACACTCGCTCCATAACCGGGGGGTCGTCGACCGTCAGCGCCCCTGCGCAAGGTGCACACGAGCACGGGTCAACCGACAGGGCCGTCCGCCAGGAGCCGCCGTGCAGACGCTTCCGGACGTTGACACCCCTCCCACGCTCTGCCCCGGTCTCCTGTACGACGCGGGACGCTACGCCGACGTGCCGGCGGCGCTGGCCTGGGTCCTCGATGGGTTCGCCCGGGCCTCGCTGGCCAGCACCGCCACGATCTGGATACCCGACGAGGAGGACGGGCCCAACACGGCCCCGGGTGTACCGGCTCAAGCGCGGCCTGGTCCTCGTCGTCGGCGACTCGCAGCCCGAGGTCGATGGTGAGCGAGCGCCGCTTGCTACTTAGGTCGAGCTTGCCTGAAGGTAACCGTGCGCGGTGAGGATGCGCCGGAAGAATCCGAGCAGGTCGGTCCGTGCCTGCTGCTGGTCTCGGAAGTCGTGCCCGCCGAACCGGTAGACCTCGTAGCCGTCCAGACGCAGCGCACGATCCTCGCGCATCATGTCCGCGTATAGGCGAGGGCTCGCCCACTCGCCGTCGGCGTAGTGCTGCTTGCCGTCGATCTCGAACACCAGTCGGCGACGCGCGCGCAGCAGCATGAGGAAGTCCATCCGCTGACGGGGAAGCGGACCGGCAGCCCGGCGATGTTGGCCGGTGTACGGGTCATAGTGCAAGTACACCTGCGGGATCAGTGCCGGCAACTGGAAGCCGTCATGTTTGAGCAGCTCCGTGTACGCCTGGAACATCTGAAGTTCCGGTCCGGGCTCCTTCTCAGATGGCGGACGGCCGGCGTCGAGCGACTGGGCAAGACGGCGGTGCAGCTGGTTCGCGGCGTCGCGCTCGTTTGTGCCGGCCGGCGCGTGGCTTTCCATCCACCAGGCGACGAGGTCAGCCCAGGCGAGCCCGGTTTCGCCGAGGGGCCGGTCGTACACCAGGCAGAACTCCTCATTCTTCACGATCTCAATGGTGTTACTGACCGCGTCAGCCAGCACCAACTCCGGCTTCGGGCCGTCCGCGGCGAAGATGAGATTCCGGAACGGAGTTCGGACTCCGCCCTGGCGGGCTCCCAGTACCTGAACCAGCCCCCACAGGTCTGACAGGTAGTGCTCCTCCACTACCCGGACACCGAGATCGAGCAGCTGATCCACGCTGTAGTCCTGGATCCTGCTGCGCACGTAGCTTCGTTTGCTCGCAAACGCCTCCTGTCCGTCCCCGGTCGCGAGCCCGAATGCCTGGCACACCTCGGGTAGGTCGTATGACTTGACCGGGTACAGCGCGTCGGCGATCGCCTCACGCAGCTGGGTAGTCGTGTCGGTACTCCCGAAGGCTGCGCGGGCAAACGGGTCGGCCAGCAACGGCGCCACAGTGACCTTGTGGCCGGTACTGGTATCCCAGCTTTTGAGCTTGTCCATCTGCTCGGCGATCGCCTTCAGGTCCGCAGGCCGGAACAGGTCCAAGAAGACCGGCCGTACCCGCAGTACAACCTCAACCGGTTCCCACGGTGCTCCGTCGCCTAGGTCTACAGCCGGTACGAGCGACAGCAACCGTGCTGCGCGCTGGTTACCCGCGCGCAGGAGCAGCTCCGACAACGTCGTTTGCTGCTGGCTCCAAAACCTCCCGGTGACCGGTCCAGCCGTTGACATGGTCATCACCATAAGAGACCGATACGACTCGCTGGCGAATCGAGTAACCCCGACTCGCGGTGTCGATCTTGTCCCGTGAGACCCGAGCCCGCATCGGCCCTTGATCAACTTTTGGCCCCGGTCGCAAGATCGTTACCAACGCCCCGTGAGCCCTGTGGGTTCAGCGCTACTGAGGGTCTTTCATCGGGAACCCATGGTCCTGGCGATGTGGTCAAGCGCGATTGGATCCGTGGGTTCGTGGCAACCGGCGCCTGGCGGTTACTACTGCTGTTGGCGCACCCGCCTGATGTTGCCGTTCAGTGGCGAGCACTTGATGGTTGGGCGCCGCGCGGATCGTGGGGATCGTCCTGTCCCAGTGCCGCTCGGTCGGCGTGGAGGTTGCGCTCGGCAGTGGTGAGCTGTTCGCGGAATGCGTCGGGCCATCGGCGGTGGAGCCGTCGGTAGATCTCGACAGCCTGGGTGGTGGCGGTCAGCGCCTCCTCCCGCCGCCCCAACGCCGACAAGCCCATGCCCAGGTTATTCAGCGATGCGGCGAGGTCGGATTCGTGGGCGTCTGGGTTTGCTGCGGCCAACCGCCGCCGGATCTCGACCGCCTCCGCGGCGGCGGTCAGCGCCTCCTCCCGTCGCCCCAACGCCGACGAATCGGCGCCGAGGTTGGTCAGCGACCCGGCGAGGTCTGATTCGAACCTGTCTGGGTTGGCCGCGGCCAACCGCCGCCGGATCTCGACCGCCTCAGTGGTGGCGGTCA
>DATEJJ010001025.1:0-5477 GCA_035278125.1 Rugosimonospora sp. | reverse complement strand
TGCCGCCCAGGGCCGCGACCCGCTCCCGCATCCCGACGATCCCGTGCCCGGGCCCGGCCGCGCCACCCGCCGGCCCGCCGTCGTCGTCCACCACGATGCGCAACGATGCCGCCTGGTACTCCAGCCGCAGCCGGGCCGCCGGCCGCCTCGCATGCTTGCACACGTTCGTCAGCGACTCCTGCACCACCCGGTACGCGGTGACATCGGTGGCCGGCGGCAGCGGTCGGGCCGCCCCCGACACCGACCGGTCCACCCGCAGCCCGGACCGGCGGAACGCGGCGACCAGCTGGTCCAGCCCGGCCAGGCCCACCGTCGGCTCGGTCGGGGCGGCCGGCTCGTCCGGTTCGCGCAGCAGCCCGATGGTGTCGCGCAGCTCGTCCAGGGCGCTGCGGCTGGCGTGCCTGATGTGCGCCAGCGACTGCCGCACCTGCGCCGGCTGCTCGTCCAGCACGTGCGCGGCCACCCCGGCCTGCACGTTGATCAGCGCGAGGTGGTGCCCGACCACGTCGTGCAGGTCGCGGGCGATGCGCAGCCGCTCCTCGGTGACCCGCCGGCTCGCCTCCCGGTCCCGCTCCGCCTCCGCGCGCCGGGCCCGCTCCTCCATCTCGGCCAGGTAAGCGCGCCGGCTGCGGGATGCGTCCCCGGCCGCCACCGCCAGCCCGCCCAGCGCGGCCAGGGCCAGGTTCTCCGCGCCCATCCAGGACTCCGGCCTGAGCCAGATGTGCGTACTGGCCAGCGCCAGCACGGCCAGCCCGCCGCCGAGCAGCGCCTTGCGCCGGGGCGTCGCGTCGGCCACCGTATACAGCGCGAGCAGCGGGGCGGCCAGCACCAGCGCGCCCTCGTGCCCCTGCTGCGGCGCCAGGAAGAACTCCGCGGCCAGCGTGGAGACCACCAGCACCGGGAACGGCCAGCGCCGCCGCGCCGCGAGCGCCCCGCAGGCCACCGCCGCGAGCAGCACGCGGGGCGGGTTCAGCCCCTCGCCGGCCCGGGCGGTCGCGGTGGTCACCAGCGTCACCGCGTACAGCACCGCCGCGATCGCGATGTCCGCGTGCGGTTGGCGCCTGGCCGCCGCCCGCCACTGGCTGAGCATGACACCACGGTAGGCCCAGGCCGCCCCGGCTGCGTCGTCCCGCCGCGGTACCCGCCGCCTACCGCGCCCGCGGTACCCCGGTTGCCGCGTCCGGGGGACGACGCGGCGCCCGCCGCGGTCCAGATTGGATCCCGACAAACCCAGGCTCGCGGGAGGTGCGGGAGATGACGGACGTCGCGGTCCGCGCGGTGACAAAGCACTTCGGGCGGGTACGGGCGGTGCGGGAGCTCACGTTCGACGCACCGGCGGGCCAGGTCACCGGGTTTCTCGGGCCCAACGGGGCCGGCAAGACCACCACGCTGCGGATGATGCTCGGGCTCGTCGCGCCCACCGCTGGCGAGATCCTCATCGGGGGCCGTCGCTACCACCAGCTCCCCGCGCCGGGCCGGGAGGTGGGTGCGGTACTGGAGGCGACGGGGTTCCACCCGGGCCGCCGGGGGCGCGACCACCTGCGCATCCTCGCCCAGGTGAGCGGGGTACCGGCGGCCCGGGTGGACGAGGTGCTCGACCTGGTGGACCTGGCCGGGGACGCGGACCGGCGGGTGCGCGGGTACTCGCTGGGCATGCGCCAGCGGCTCGGCCTGGCCGCCGCGCTGCTCGGCGATCCGCGGGTACTGGTGCTGGACGAGCCGGCCAACGGCCTCGACCCGGCCGGGATGGCGTGGCTGCGCGGGGTGCTGCGGGAGCGGGCCGCCGCCGGCTGCGCCGTGCTGGTCTCCAGCCACGTGCTGGCCGAGGTGGCGCAGACCGCCGACCGGGTGGTCATCGTCAACGCCGGCCAGCTCCGCTTCGCCGGCCCGCTGCCCGACCTGACCCTCGACGGCACCACGCTGGAATCCGCGTTCCTCCGCCTGACCGACTGCGAGGAGCGTAGCGACGACGCCGGAGGGCGGGCATAGGTGATACCGCCTGACCGAGCCGGGCGGACTGTCCTGAGTGGAGTGAGTGACGATGACGCTGGTGCGGAACGAGCTGCTCAAGCTGCGTACCGTCAGATTTCCGTGGGTGCTGCTCGCGGCCGCGCAACTGGTCATCGTGGCCGGGGTGAGCGGCCTGGTGCTGCGCCGGCCCGACCCGCGCGACCCGGCGCTGGCCGCGGGCGCCGTGGCCCACGTCGGCCTGGTGTCCCTGTTCGCGCTGGTGCTGGGCGTGGTCGCGGTGGCCGGCGAGTACCGGCACCGGACCATCACCGACACCTACCTCGCCACGCCGCGGCGCGACCGGGTGCTGACCGCGAAGCTGGTCGTCTACACCGGCGCCGGCCTCGCCTTCGGCCTCGCCGGCGCGGCGGTCGCGCTGGCCACCGCCGCGGTCTGCCTGGCCGCACGCGGCAGCACCCTCGATCTGTCCAATGTAGACTTCTGGCGTACCCTCGCCGGCTGCGTCATCTGGAACGCTGCTTTCGCCGCGATCGGGGTGGGGCTCGGCGCGCTGATCCGCAACCTGGCCGGAGCCGTCGCCACCGCGCTGGCCTGGCTGGCCGTGGTGGAGGGGGTGGTCGGGCAGCTGCTGGGCAGCGGCCTCGCCCGGTGGCTGCCGTTCGACGCGGGTACCGCGCTCGGCCGGCTGCCGAACACCAGCGGCGGGCTCCCGCAGGCGACCGGCGGGCTGGTGCTGGTCGGCTACGCCGTCCTGTTCAGCGTGGTGGCCCTACTGACCACGGTGCGCCGGGACGTCTCCTGACCCGCTGCCCGGCTGGCAGCGCGGGCACCAGTACGTGACCCGCTCGCCCTGCTCCGCCTTGCTGATGAGGGTGCCGCAGCGGCGGCAGGGTGCGGCGCGGCGGCCGTACACGTAGGTGGTCTGGCCGCGGTGCAGCGAGCCGGTGGTGCTCTGCGTCCAGCGGCCCCGGTTCGCGACCAGCAGCCGGTGCGCGAGCGCGACCATGGCGGGCAGGTCCGGCACCTCGCGTACCGGCGTCCACGGTGCGACGCCGCGCAGGAACAGCACCTCACACTTGTACAGGTTGCCGATGCCGGCCAGGTTCCGCTGGTCCAGCAGCGCCTCGGCGATCTCGGTGTCCGGGTGGCCGCCCAGCCGGCGTACCGCCTCGGCCGGGTCCCAGTCCGCGCCGAGCAGGTCCGGCCCCAGGTGCCCGACCAGCTCGCCCTCCCGCGCGGTGGGTACCAGCGCCAGCTCGTGCAGGTGGTACCCGACCGCCACCGCCTTCGGGGTACGCAGCACCACCCGGATCAGGTGCGCCGGCTGCCCCGCCCATCGCGCCCCCGGTGCGTACGCCCGCCAGCTCCCGTCCATCCGCAGGTGGGAGTGCAGCGTCAGCGCGGTGCTCCGTTCGTTCGCGAGCCGGAGCAGCAGGTGCTTGCCCCGGCAGGCGGACTCCACCACGGTCCAGCCGGAAAGGTCGGTGGTGGCCAGCCCCGGTACCCGGAAGTCGGTACCGGTCAGCCGCTCGCCCGCCAGCGCGCGGTGCAGCGCGTCGGCAGTGTTCCACACGGTGTCACCCTCGGGCACCTCTCCATCCTGCCCGCCGCCCCCGAGCCCCGCTGGTCCAGGGGACGGCGGGGCTCGGGGGCGGCGGGTGCTGGACCGCGCCACGAACCCAGCGCCCGCCTTTGCCCCACGGCACGCAGGCGCTGCCTGTGCTAGTTCACTTAGTCGGACTGGGCTTCGGGTGGGCCTGCTGGATCTGGGTACGGTCCGCGATGTCGGTGGCCGTCGCGCTGCCGCCGCTGACCGTGGCCTGTACCGAGACCTCGTCCCCGACCTTGACCGCGCTGATCCCGTCGCGCTGGGCGTCGACCAGGGTGCTCGCGCTCACCGCGTACGACTTGGTGAAGCCGTCCGCGCTCTTGAGCGTGATCGAGGTGCTGGACACGGCGGTCACCTGGCCCTGCTGGATGTCGACCGTCTGGTACCCGCCGCCCGGCTTGGTCGTCGTGTACTCGCCGTGCAGAGCCGGACCGAATCCGGGCCCGAACCCGAACCTGGGTCCGAAACCACCGCGCGGTCCGCCGCGGAACGGCCCGTGCCCGGGGCCGGGGCCGGGAGGTCCGCTCGGTGCGGCCGAGGCCGACGGTGCGGCCGGTGACTGTGTGGTGTGTGCGGACGCCATGGACGCGACGAAGACGGCCCCCGCGATCGCGACCGCCGCGCCACCTCCCGCGATCCACAGCTGCACCTTCCGGCGCCGTCGCGGCGGCTGCGCCGGCGGGTCCACGTACCCCAGGTCGATTGTCACGTACCGCCACCTTTCTCCTACTCCACCATCGGACACCAGCATCGGTGGAGAAGGTAAGACGAGCCTGAGGCGAAGCTGGGAATTGGATGTCAATCCCGATCAGGCGGTTGCCACTCGTAGAACATCGCCCGGGGAGACCGAGAGGGCGACCACCGCGCGGCCGCCGTTGATCGCTACCGCGACCCGGTCCGCCGAGTCCACGAACACGATCAGCCCGCCGGGCGGCGCCTCGGCGAAGGTGGTGCCCAGCACCGCGCGGATGCCGCCCACGATGAGCCGCTCACCCAGCCCGGCGAGGCTGTCCCCGGGCGCCGCCAGCTGCACGTTGCCGAACCGGTCCACGGTCAGCACCTCGGCCTCCAGGTAACCCTCGCCGATGGCGACCAGGGGCTCCGGCAGCCGCACCAGCGTGGCCGGGTCGATCGGGGTACCCGCGCCGGACAGCGGCGCCCCGGTGGCCAGCCGCGCGCCGACCGGGGCGAAGACGTCCCGTCCGTGGAAGGTGCGGGACACCACCGGCGCGTGCCAGGCCGGGTTGGTCAGCTCCACCGCGGCAAGGGCGCCGCCCAGTACCCGCACCGCGGCCGGCAGCAGCCCGTTGTCCGGCCCGACCAGGATGCACTCCCCGGCCGCGACCGCGACTCCGCGGCGCGCGGTGCCCACGCCGGGGTCCACCACGGCCACGTGCACGGCCGGTGGCAGGTGGGCCGCCGCCTCGGCGAGCACCGCCGCGCCGCGTACCACGTCCCCGGGGTGCACCTGGTGGGTCACGTCCAGGACCCGTAGCCACGGCGCCAGCCGCCCGACCACGCCGTGCAGTTGGGCCACGAACCCGTCGGAGAGCCCGTAGTCGGTGGTCAGCGTGATCCAGTCGTACGCGGGCATGAGCAGAAGATAGCGGTCCGGTACGACAACCGCCCGCCCACCGGAGACCTCAGGGCAGCTGTGGCGCCACTTCCGCCGCGATGACGTCGAGGTGGTCGAGGTCGTTGAGGTCGAGGATCTGCAGGAACATCCGGGAGGCGCCCAGCTCGACGAAGTCGCCGATCTGGGCCACCACCTGGTCCGGCGTGCCGAACAGCGGTGGCGTCCCGCCGATGCGCTCGGCCCGCTCGCGCGCGTCGGCCTCGGTCCGTCCACACGCGACGGTCTGGGCCGCGGACAGCACCAGCGGCGCCCGGCCGGCCG